>JBOGGP010000243.1:0-3991 GCA_050744105.1 Acidimicrobiales bacterium | reverse complement strand
TCGCCGCACACCACGGTCATGCCTGGCTGGGTGAGGCCGAGCTCGGGGCCGATGATGTGCACTATCCCCTGCCGGGGGTCACCCCTGGGGAACAGGGGGATGCCGAACTGGGCGCAGTTGGCCGACAACACGTCCATCTGCCTGGCCGATACCGGGTCCACCACGGGCTGGTCCGGGGTGGTGGTGGGCACGTTGTGGTCCATGGTGGCGAGGGTCAGGTCGGGCCGGCGCACGGCGCGCCCGGCCAGGCGCAGGCCGTCGAAGGCCTGCGGCGAGGTCACCTCGTGCACCAGGTGCAGGTCGACGAAGACCAGGTCGGGCTCGCCGGCGGCGCGGTGGACGACGTGGCTGTCCCAGACCTTGTCGGCCAGGGTGCGGGGCTCGGGCATGTGTTGGGGCCTCTCTCGGTCGGGCGGACGGGTCAGTTCGGGGGCAGTCGGACTGCTGGCCTGGGACTGCTTGCGCAGCGGACTGCTTCCTGCCTGGGGACTGCTTCCTGCCTGGGGACTGCTTCCTGCCTGGGGACTGCTTCCTGCCTGGGGACTGCTTCGGGGGTTCTCACATTATGAGATAGAGTCTCGGCTAGTGAGAAGCAGTGTAAGCGGGGTGGGTGTCGTCGACAAGGCAATTCTGATCCTCGACACCCTGGCCGGCGGACCGACCGGCCTGGCCGAGCTGTGCGACCGGCTGGACATGCCCCGAGCCACCGTCCACCGCCTGGCCGTGGCCCTCGAGTGCCACGGCCTGGTCGGGCGGGACGCCGACGGCCGATTCCTGCTCGGGAGCCGGCTCGTCGGGCTCGGCCAGGCCGCCGGCCGCCACGGTCGGGGTGGGCCCACCCTGGCGGAGGCGGCCGCCTCTGGCCTGGCGGCCCTGCGGGACCGCACCGGGGAGAGCACCCAGCTCTACGTCGTCGAAGGTGACCAGCGCATCTGCGTGGCGGCCACCGAGTCCCCTCACAGCCTGCGCACCATCGTCGCCGTCGGCGCCGCCCTACCCATGGACCGGGGCTCGGCCGCCCGGGTGCTCGGTGGCGACCCCGCTGCGATGCGACGGGGCTGGGCCCAGAGCGTGGAGGAACGGGAGCCGGGCGTGGCCTCGGTCAGCGCGCCGGTGCGGGCGGGGGGCGTGGTGGTGGCTGCCGTGTCGGTCTCCGGCCCGGTGGAGCGGACATCGCGCCAGCCCGGCCGGCGCTACGCCGGCGCGGTGGTGGCTGTTGCCCTGGAGGTGGAGCGGGCGCTCGGCGCCGCCGCGGTCGGGGTGGGGGGCGGCGACGCCGAAACGGGGGATCACGGGCGTCCGGGTCGGGTATAGCCTCCGACGGTGGCTGGCGCGCCGGCGGGGCGAAACGCCGCCGACCCGGTCGTGGCGGACCGCAGCCGGGTGGCGTCGCTCGGGCCGATCGTCGTCTTCGACGTCGCCGGGCCCCTGGTGGTCTACTACTCGCTCAGGGCTGCCGGCCTGTCCACGGTCACCTCGCTGGTGCTGAGCGGAGCCCTTCCTGCCGCCGGCATTGGCCTGGGAGTGGTGCGCCGGCGCCGCCTGGACGCGATCGGGGTGCTGGTCCTGGTCGGCATCGTGGTGGGATCGGCGCTCGGCCTGCTCAGCGAGAGCGCCAAGCTGGTACTCGTCGACGGGCTCGTGCCCACCTTGGTGTTCAGTGCCGTGTGCCTGGGGTCGCTGGCGTCCGGCCGCCCCCTCATGTTCCGCTTCGCCCTGGAGGCCATGGGACCGGACACGCCCAAGGGCCGGGATTTCGCCGACAGGTGGCGCTACCCCGGTTTCCGCCGCGCCTTTGCCGTGACCACCGTGGTGTGGGGACTGGCCTTCCTGCTGGAGGCCGCCACCCAGCTCCTGGTGATCGAGACAGCGTCCACCTCGACGGCCAAGACGACGGCCAACCTGATGCCCCTGGCGTTCGGGGCCGTGGTGATCGCCTGGAACATGGCCTACGCCAGGCGTGGCCGGCGCCAGGGGGACCTCGCCGCCCAGGCGGCCCGGGCCCGTGGTGAGCCACCCCCCCCGATGCCGGGGTGAGCCGACCCCGGCCGAGCCGGCCCGGCCGGTGGCGGCGCATCTTCGGTCCTGCTGGCCCGGTGGCTGGTCAGGGGCGGTCCCGAGCGCCCTGGGGTCGGTGGCTGGCTACCGCCGCGCAGGCGTCGAGCAGGGCGGGCACGAACAGGTCGGCGCGCTCCACGCACGCCCCGTGGTCGGCGTCGATCGGGAACACCCGGGCGCCGGCGATGGCCTCGGCCATCCTGAGCTGGCGTTCCCAGGTGACGACCCGGTCGGTCCTGGTCTGCACGATGGCGACGGGGACGTCGATGTCAGCCAGCCACCGCTGGGCGTTCCAGCCGTTCAGGGCGACGCCGGCCCCGATCAGCGCACCCAGGCTGCTCGGGCGCCGCTCGGCCACCGCCCAGTCCGCCGGCGGCTTGGCCGGCGGCCGGAACCTCCCACTGCAACGGGCCAGCCTGGCCTGGGCGGCGGCCGGCAGCATCCCCACCCCGACAGCAAGTGCCCGCCCGAGGGTCTGCACCGCCGGGCTGGGCTCGGTGAAGCACCCGGCGGTGGCGCACAGCACCAGGCCGGCGACGCTCTGGGGGTGCCGGCGCCACAGCAGCTGGGCCACCGGACCGCCCATGGAGTAGCCGACCGCCGTGACCGGCTCCAGGAGGAGGGCCTGGCACAGGGCGGCGGCGTCGTCGGCGCACGCCTCCAGCCGGAACGGGCGCCGGCTGCGGATCCCCCGGCCGTGGCCTCTCAGGTCCATGGCGACCACGTGGTATCGCTCGCCGAGGGGGCCCAGGGACGGGAACCAGTTGAGAGCGGCGGTGGCTGTCCAGCCGTGCAGCAGGAGCAGCGTGGGGGCGCCGGGAGGCCCCGGGCTCTCCCACACCCAGGTGGTGCCCCGGCTCCGAAGGTGCACCGGCCGGCCCGGCGGCAGGGGAGGGCGAGGTGCTGGGACCGCTCCAGCGTCGTCGAGGCAGGCGCTCACCTGCCAGAGGGTAGGGGCGCCGGCCGCCTGCGTGCTGTCATCTTCGCGCAGGCAGGACTCAGCACCCGACAAGGACCGCCACCGGGCCGCCACCGAGCCGCCGCCGGGGCGGCGTCGGCACTGGCCACTGCACCCGGTGGGCTGGTCAGCTGGCCTGGGCCTGGCCGTGGGCCTCGCAGTGCTGGGCCCACGCCCAGGTCACCACCTCGCGGGCCAGGGCCGGCTGGTAGCGCCACCCGAGCAGCTGGCGCTCCACCTCGTCGAAGCCCTCGCCAAGCTCGACCAGGCTCAGGGCCAGGCGCCGGCCTCGCCGGCGCTGCTGGTCGTCACGGGGGGCGTGGAGCTGAGCCTCCAGCCAGTCCTGGTGGGCCCCCTGCAGCAGGGGCGACAGCCGGGCCACCTGGCGCAGGTTGAGCGGGGGGAGCCGCCGGCGCACGCTCAGCTCTGAGGGGCCCGAGGCCTGGGCCAGGTCGAACTGGATCGTCCGGTTGAGGGTACGCAGGAAAGGGGAGTTTCGCCCGCCCCGGTCGCCCAGGCCCAGCCAGCGGGCGGTCTCGGCCATGGGCAGCTCGAAGCCGTCGGTGGCGACATCGAAGCCCGCTACCAGCCGGCGCATCAGCCAGGTGGTGGAGGGACCGAGGATGCCCAGGTAGAAGCGCTCGACATAACTAGAACGGGGGTCGTAGCCGAGCTGGTCGATCACCGGATCTGGCCAGGGGCGCACGGTCAGCGAGTCGGAGATGGAGGTGAGAAGGGGTCTCACAGTGGATCCTCCCAGGTGGATCTGGTCAACGAAGGAAGGGTAGCTAGAGCTACGAGACAGGATGGTAACATATGAAAGCCTATCACAGATGCCCCCAGCGCGCAAGCCGGTGGTTTTGATGTAATTGTGGTGTAACATCTGGTCCCCCGGGTCTTCACCACCGGCCCCGGTGCAAGACCTCTTCGATCCCATTCCGCCGGCGCCGGGCTGCCGCAGCGGCGGCCATCGCC
>JBOGGP010000242.1:0-4005 GCA_050744105.1 Acidimicrobiales bacterium | reverse complement strand
GCGGGGAGGCGGCCGGCGGGGAGGCGGCCGGCGGGGAGGCGGCGGCGAGCAGGGCAGGCGCGGCCAGGCCGGGGGTCTGGGCGGCCGCCAGGGTGCCGTCGAGCACCGCCTGGGCGGCCCCGTCGGTGGCTGCCGTGGCCATCCGGGCCTGCTCGGCCCGCCTGACCTGGGCCCGGTCCTGGACCAGCGACCGGGCTGTGGTCGCCGCCTGGCGCCTGTCGTCGCTCAGGGAGTGCTCGGCCTGGTCGACCACGGCGTTGAGCAGGACGCTGGCGTCTAGGTAGGCCTGGCTGGGGTCGAGTAGGCGCGGCCCTCCGACGGCTGCGCCGGCCAGCCCGGACAGTATGGGCGGCGGCACCGCCACGGGGTCTGGCACCGGTGCCACGTCCTGCTCGCCGGTGTAGGCGGCCACCGCCAGTGCGGCCAGTCGGATCTGGGCGGAGGCCAGGGTGGTTGCGGCCGTCCGGCTGGCCTCGGCGTCTGCACTCACCCGGGCCCGGGCCTGGTCGGACTCGCTCGAGCGGCGCTCGGCGGCCCGCCGGGCCGAAGCGGCCTCCGCCCGGGCCGGCCCCAGGTTGGCCAGGGCCCGCAGCTGGTTGATGTCGGCGTCGACACCGGCGAGGAGGGGGCCGGCGTCGATGGGGGCCACCGTGGTCGTCGGTCCCGGCGCCGCCGTGGTGGGGGGCCCGCCGGTGGGCACGTTGGGCTTGGCGCCCGCTGGGACCGGGCGGCTGCCCGGCGCCGGGGTGGCGGGGGTGGAGCCCGGAGCCGGGATCGGCGCCGGCGGGGCCGTCGTGGTCCCCGTCCCTCCGGGGGTGCCGGGGTTGCCGGGACTACCGGGGTTGGCGGGCAGGGCGGTGACCGAGGACATGGGCTGGCCCGGTAGGGCCGGGACCGAGCCCGCCGATCCTGCCGACCCCGGCGGGACGGCGGGGGTGGGGACCGACGGGGTGGTGGTCGGGGTGACCAGCGCCGGCGACATGCGGTCCCGCGCCGGCACCGGCTGGCCCTGGGCCGGCGACGCCAGCAGGGCGGCGGCCACCGGTATGGACACCACCGCGACCAGGGCGGCGGCCACCGGTATGGACACCACCGCGACCAGGGCGGCGCGTGCAGCCGCCCGGCGGGCCGGCTTCATCGGGATACGGGGGCGGGCGGCGTCAACGGGCGGGCATCGGATTGACGGCCGGCCTGGCGACACCAGCCGCCTGGAAACCTACCAAGGCAGCGCTGCCCCGTCGAGGCAAGCCGGGCCGTTGACTGCCGACCGGAGGAGGGGTCTGGGCCCGATGACAACCTGGCCGTGGCAACGACCACCACCCAGGGGGTCAGCCGGCGCTGGTGCCGGCGCCGGGCGCCCTGTCGCGGCGCCCCCTTTCCCCGCTCCGGCCTTGGCCGCGCCCTAGATGTGCAGGCCGCACTCGGTCTTGTCCAGCCCCGACCACCGTCCCGAGCGGGGGTCGGCGCCTGGGGGGACCGGTCGGGTGCACGGCCAGCATCCCACCGAGGGGTAGCCCTGGGCCAGCAGGGGGTTGACGGGCACGTCGTGGTCGGCGATGTAGGCGGCGATGTCGGCGTCGGACCACGTGGCGATGGGGTTGACCTTGACCAGGCCCCTGCCGTCCCGGCCGACGATCGGCGCCTCCGACCGCCCGGGCGTGTCGGCCCGGCGCAGCCCGCTCATCCAGGCCAGCTTGCCGGCCAGGGCCCGTTCCAGCTGGGCCACCTTGGCGCCCGAGCAGCAGCTGTCGGGGTCGGTCTTCCACAGCTCGATGGGCTGGGGGGGGACCGTCATGACCCGAAGGTTCAGCCCGTAGCGCCGCCTCACCGCCTCCAGGGTCTCGAGGGTCTCGGCGAAGTGGTAGCCGGTGTCGATGAAGACCACCTCGATGGATGGCTCCACGGCCACGGCCAGGTCGACCAGGACGGCGTCGGTCATCGACGCCGTCAGGCACAGGTGCGGGTGGAACCGCTCGACGGCCCAGCCGATCACCTCGTTGGCGGTGGCGGCCTGGAAGGCGCGGTCCAGGTCGGCCAGCTCGTCGGCACCCGGCACGTCGAGGGGAGGCTGCCCGGCCCGGGCCCGGCCCGATGCTCCGAGCATGGTCATCCGCTGGCTGCGCACTCGCCCTGGCCCACCTCGGCGACGTAGGGCCCGGTCTCGTCGAAGTCGACGTAGTAGTCCGGCCTCTCCTCGGGGTCGGGCCAGGAGTCGAGGTCCTTCAGCCCGGCGGCCACCGCCTTGGTCCCACCGACCCGTTCGAGCCACCCGGCGAACGCCTCGCCCACCTGGCGCTCCTCGCTGTAGCGGGACACCAGGCGCACTGTAGCCTCGGCCGCCGCCCGGGCCGGCAGGCGCAGGGCCCGCTGGGCGAACTCCACCTCGGTGTGGCCCAGGTGCCCACCGAGCAGGAGCTGGTAGCCGGGCGCCGGGCGGCCGTGGGCCCGACGTTCGACGCCGTGGAAGCCGATGTCGGCCACGTGGTGCTGACCGCAGCTGTTGGTACAGCCGGAGATGTTGATGCGCACCCCGCCCACGTCGGCCAGGCCGGCGTCCTCCAACGCCCGGCCGATGTCGTCGGCCAGGCCCCGGCTCTGGGTCACGGCCAGGTTGCAGGTGTCGGCGCCCGGGCAGGAGACCACGTCACGGGCCAGCTCGGCACCGGGCTCGGCCATGCCGATCTCCTCCAGGCGGGCATGGAGGGCGGGCAGCTGGTCGCCGGAGAGGCCGCGCAGGGCCAGGTTCTGGCGGTTGGTGATCCGCACGGTGACCCCGAAGTCCCTGACAATGGAGGCCAGCGCCCGGAACTGGGAGGAGGTGATGTCGCCCAGCCTGGCGTAGGCGATGGCCGACACCGTGCCCCTGGCCACGCCGACCACGACGTTGGCCGATGCCCACCGCTGGTAGGGGCCGGCCTCGGCCGCCACCCGCAGGGTCACCGGGACTCCCATCGGGGTGGGCGCCGCTCCGGTGGCCACGCCGGCGGGCCCGTCGCCCAGCTCGGACACGACTGCGGGGATCCCTCCCGGCCACGTGCTCGACGCCACCAGCAGCTTGCGCTCACGCAGGACGCGGGTGCGGAGATCGTCGATGCCGATCTGGTCGACCAGCCACTTCATGCGGGCCCGCAGCGTGTTGGTCCGGTTGCCGTAGTGGTCGAAGGTGCGCAGGACGGCTTCGAGGGTGGCGAGCAGGTCCGGGCGGGAGGTGAAGTCCTCCAGGGCCTGGGCGGGGTGCGGGTTGGCCCCCAGGCCGCCGGCCACGAATACCCGGAACCCCGCCTCCACCGTCCCGTCGGGCCGGGGCCGGCCGACGGCCACCACGCCGATGTCGTTGAACATGGCCTGGCCGCAGTCGGTGGTGCAGCCCGAGAAGTTGATCTTGAACTTGCGGGGCAGGCGCTGGGCGCACGGGTGGTGGAGGAAGTGGCGGAAGGTGGCCTCGGCCCACGGGCTGATGTCGAGGACCTCGTACGGGCAGGCTCCGGCCAGGTGGCAGCCCATGACGTTGCGCACGGTGTCGCCGCACGCCTCCCGGGTGGTGAGCCCGACCTCGCCGAAGTCCCTGAGCAGGGCCGGGACCCGCTCCAGGTCGACGAAGTGGAACTGGACGTTCTGGCGGGTGGTCAGGTGCCCCCAGCCCCGGCTGTAGCGGTCGGCCACCGATCCGAGCAGGTCCAGCTGGTCGGCGTCGACCCCCCCGTAGGGCATCTTGACCCGGACCATCTGATGGTGGCCACCCTGGCGCTGGCCGTAGATGCCGTTGTTGAGGCGGAACACCCTGAAGGCGTCGGGGTCGACCCGGTCGGCCAGGTGGTCGCCCAGCATGATCTCGAACTTCTCGATGTCGGCCTGGATGGCGGGATCGATCTGGCGGGTGGTCACCGGACCAGTCAACCATTAGTTGACCTTGTTGATCAACTTTGTGAGCTTTTTGGCTGGCCGGGGCTGCCGGCCGGGGCTGGGGTGTCGGCGGGGCCGGCGCCGGCGGGGCTGGGGTGTCGG
>JBOGGP010000241.1:0-4007 GCA_050744105.1 Acidimicrobiales bacterium | reverse complement strand
CCTCCCAGCGCCGGCCCCGGGTCACCTCCCACCGCCGGCCCCGGGTCACCTCCCACCGCCGGCCCCGGGTCACCTCCCACCGCCGGCCCCGGGTCACCATCGTGACCGTAACCGGAGCCCCCCGCATCGTCACCCGCCACCTTGGTGCCGACCACAGCTGGACCCTCGACACCTACCTGGCCGCCGATGGCTACCAGGGCCTGCGCAAGGCGCTGACCATGGCGCCCGAGGAGGTCCACCAGGCGGTCAACGTGGCCAACGTGCTGGGCCGGGGGGGCGCCGGCTTCGAGGCCGGCCGCAAGTGGGGGATGGTCCGCAAGGCCGAGCCGGTCTACCTGGTGGTCAACGGCGACGAGAGCGAGCCCGCCACCTTCAAGGACCACATGCTCATCGAGGGCGACCCCCACCAGCTGATCGAGGGGGCGCTCATCTGCGCCTACGCCACCCGTTGCGACCAGGTCTTCATATACGTCCGAGGGGAGTTCGCCCTCGGTCTCGAACGGCTTTCGGCCGCCGTGAACGACGCCTACTCCTACGGGGCGGTGGGCCGTGACATCTTCTCCAGCGGCTGGTCCGTCGACGTGGTGGTCCACCCCGGAGCAGGGGCCTACATCTGTGGCGAGGAGACGGCGCTGCTGGAGAGCCTGGAGGGCAAGCGGGGCTATCCCCGCATCAAGCCCCCGTACTTTCCCGCCGCCATCGGGCTCTACGGCGCTCCGACCATCGTGAACAACGTGGAGACCCTGGCCAACCTGCCCTGGTTGGTGCTCAACGGCGGGGAGGCCTTTGCCGCCCTGGGGGCGGGGCGCTCCAAGGGAACCAAGATCCTGGCCCTGTCCGGCGACGTGGTCTGCCCCGGCAATTACGAGCTCGAATTCGCCAAGGTGAGCTTTAGGGACCTGATATTCGATCCCCGCCTGGGCGGCGGGGTGCGGGATGGCAACGAGCTCAAGTGCCTCATCCCGGGAGGCGTCTCCTCCCCGTGGTTCGGCCCCGACCAACTGGACGTCACCCTGGCCAACGAGGACATCGCCGCTGCCGGTTCCATGGCCGGCTCGGGGGCGGTGACGCCGATGGACCACACCCGCTGCATGGTGCGGGCGGCGTGGCGCATCACCCGCTTCTTTCACAAGGAGTCCTGCGGTCAGTGCACCCCCTGCCGGGAGGGCAGCGGCTGGGTGGAGAAGATCATGTCCCGCATCGAGTCGGGCCGGGGGCGGGCCTCGGATCTCGACCTGCTGATGGACGTGTGCGACGGCATCTCCCCCGGGGTCAGCTGGCCGCCGGCCCAGACCACCATCTGCGTGCTCGGGCCGTCGATCCCGAGCTCGGTGGCCTGGGGCATCCGCATGTTCCGGGACGAGTTCCTGGCCCACGTCCGCGACGGGCGCTGCCCCTTCCCGCCCGACCGCATCGCCGTGCGTGACCGTGTCTGACACCGGCCGGCCTGACACCGGCCGGCCTGACACCGGCCGGCCTGACACCGGCCGGCCTGACACCGGCCGGCCTGACACCGGCCGGCCTGACACCGGCCGGCCGGCGCCGCCCACCTACCCTCCGGCCACCGGGCCGCCGTCCGGCGGGCAGGGGGCGCCGGCGGGCATGGCCGGGTCGACAGGGACGCCGTTGCCTCCCCCGCCCGATCCCGAGGCCGTCACCATCATCCTCAACGGCCGTAGCGTGGCCGCCCGCCGGGGCGAGATGCTGATCACCGCGGCGGAGCGGGCCGGCGACTACATCCCCCGCTTCTGCTACCACCCCCGGCTGAAGCCGGTGGGAATGTGCCGGATGTGCCTGGTGGATCTGGAGGGCCCGCGGGGGCCGGCTCTGACCCCGGCTTGCTTTACGCCGGTAGCCGACGGCCAGAAGGTGGTCACCGACTCGCCCCGGGTCAAGAAGGCCCAGGACGGGATCTTGGAGCTCCTCCTGGTCAACCACCCGCTCGACTGCCCGGTCTGCGACAAGGGCGGCGAGTGCCCCCTCCAGGACCAGACGCTCGCCTACGGTCCTGGCGAGACCCGCTTCGTCGAGGAAAAGCGCCACTGGGACAAGCCGATCGCCATCTCGGCCCTGGTCAACCTGGACCGCGAACGCTGCATCCAGTGCGCCCGCTGCACCCGCTTCGCCGAGGAGGTGGCCGGCGACGCCCTCATCGACTTCGCCGGCCGCAGCGACACGACCGAGGTGGCCACCTTCCCCGGCCAGCCGTTCGACTCATATTTCAGCGGCAACACCGTCCAGATCTGCCCGGTCGGCGCGCTCACCTCCACCCCGTACCGCTTTGCCGCCCGCCCGTGGGACATCGACCAGGTGGAGAGCACCTGCACCTCCTGCTCGGTGGGCTGCCGGGTGGCGGTGCAGTCGAGCTCGGACCGGGTGACCCGATACCTCGGCGTGGACACCGACCCGGTCAACTGGAGCTGGCTGTGCGACAAGGGCCGCTTCGACCACGAAGCCCTCCACAGTCCCGACCGCCTCGGCGTCCCCCTCGTCCGCCACGGCGACGAGCTGGTCGAAGCCAGCTGGTCCGAGGCGCTGGCGGCGGCGGCCGCCGGCCTGGGCCCGCACCGGGGCCGGCGGACGGGGGTCATCGGAGGAGCCCGGCTGCCCAACGAGGACGCCTACACCTGGGCCAAGGTGGCCCGCGTCGCCCTCGGCACCGACAACGTGGACTGCCAGCTGGGCGACGGCCTAGCCGCCGGGGTCGTCCTCGGCCTGCCCCGGGCCACCATCGACCAGGCGGCCGCCGCCTCCCTCGTGGTCACCCTGGCGCCCGACGTCAAGGAGGAGCTGCCGGTCCTCTACCTGAGGCTGCGCCATGCCGCCGTCGAAGGAGGGATGCCCATCGTCGAGCTGACCTCCCGGCGCACCGGACTGTCGCGCTGCGCCGACCGCACCCTGGTCCACCGCCCCGGGGAGGTCGCCGCCCTGGCCCGGGCCGTGGCCGGCTCGGGCCCCCTGCCCCCCGAGGTGGCCGGCGTGGCCGCCGCCGACGTGGACCACGCCCGCCGGCGCATCGCCTCGGCCATGGAGCGGGGCCGGCCGGGCGCCCCATCCATCGTCGTGGTCCTGGGGCGGCCCAGCATCTCGGAGCCGGCGGAGTCCGTCGCCGAGGCGGCCACAGTGCTGGCCGGCCTGCCCGGGGTGGCCTTCCTCTCGGCCCAGCGCCGCTCCAACGTCCACGGGGCGCTCGACCTGGGCCTGGCCCCCGGCGTGCTGCCCGGCCGGGTCTCCCTGGCCGCCGGCCGGCCCTGGTACGAGCACCACTGGGGCGCCCGCCTCCCCGATGGCCCCGGCCTCGACACCGCCGGGATGCTGGCCGCCGCCGCCGCCGGCGACCTCGGGGCCCTGGTGCTGGTCGGGGCCGACCCGATGGCCGACTTCCCCGACGCCACCCTGGCCCGCCACGGCCTGGAGGCAGCGGCGTTCGTGGTCTCGATCGGGACGTTCCTCGACGCCTCCGCCCGCCGGGCCGACGTGGTCCTGCCCGCCGCCACCTACGCCGAGAGGCGAGGGACCTTCACCAACCTGGAGGGCCGCGTCTCCTGGCTGGGCCAGAAGGTTACGCCACCGGGGGTGGCGTGGCCGGACTGGATGATCGCCGTCGAGCTGGCCGCCGCCATGGGACACGACGCCGGCCTGTCCAGCCTGGAGGAGATCTGGGCCGAGGTGGAGCGGGTCTCCCCCCTCCACGCCGGGGTCAGCGAGGCCCTGGTCACCTCCCGCCAGGCTCGCAACGGCGTCGTGGTGCCCTTCGCCACCGAGGCCGGCGAGATGGAGGCGCCCCGCCCCCTCGACCCCATGGCCGACCCCGGGATCGGCACCGCCGAGCTGCACATGGTGCCGCCCAGCTCGCTCTTCGGCGCCGGCGGCGGGCGGGGCCCGGTCCCGGGGAGCCCAGGTGGCCAGGCCGAGGTCGAGGGCCGGCGCAACGCACCAGACGACACCGTCGCCCCGGCTGCGCCCGCCGGCCCCCCGCCCCCGGGCGAGCCCGCCGGCCCCCCGCC
>JBOGGP010000240.1:0-4021 GCA_050744105.1 Acidimicrobiales bacterium | reverse complement strand
GGCCGAGGTTGGCCCGGTCCGCCTGCCCGCCGTAGTGACGCAGCACCCGCTTGTCCATTACCGCCCGCCACAACGGCGGGACGTATGCACAGACGATCATGGATGCGTAGCCCGAGGGCAGCTGGGGAGCCTCGTCGTAGTGGCGCAGGGCCTGGTACCGGCGGGTCGGATTGGCGTGGTGGTCGCTGTGGCGCTGGAGGTGGAACAGTAAGACGTTGGTACAGACGTTGTTGCTGTTCCAGCTGTGCTCGGGCGCGGGACGCTCGTAGCGGCCACTCGGCTGGCGCTGCCGCAGCAGCCCGTAGTGCTCGATGTAGTTGACGACCTCCAGGAGGGAGAACCCGAAGACGGCCTGCACCGCCAGGTACGGCGCGACCCCGGCGCCGAAGGCGGCGACCAGGGCGGCGAAGAGGACGACCGACATGGCCCAGGCGTTGACCACGTCGTTGCGCAGGGTCCACGGGCGGCGACCGGAGCGGGCCAGCCTCCTGGCCTCGATGGCCCACGCCGACACCCCGCTGCCATGGACGCTACGGGGGAGGAAGGCCCAGAACGTCTCGCCGAAGCGAGCGCTGGCCGGATCCTCGGGGGTGGCCACCCGGGCGTGGTGTCCCCGGTTGTGCTCGATGAAGAAGTGGCCGTAACAGGACTGGGCCAGTCCGATCTTGGACAACCACCGCTCCAGGTGGTCCCGCTTGTGACCGAGCTCGTGCGCGGTGTTGATGCCGATGCCGGCGACGAGCCCTACGGTGGCGGCCAGGCCGACCTTGTCGACCACCGACATGGGCTGGGTGGTCCACAGCCAGCAGGCCACAACCAGCCCGAGGTATTGCAGGGGCAGGTAGAGATAGGTGATCCACCGGTAGTACCGGTCGGCCTCCAGCCGGGCAAGGGCGGACTCGGGAGGGTTGGCCGCGTCCGTACCCACGACCAGGTCGACCAGGGGGACGAGCAGGTAGATTATCAGCGGGCCGTTCCACCAGAACAGCCCCCAGCCGCTGGCCCGGACCATGCCCCAGGCGGCGAAGGGCGCCAGGGGGACGATCAGCCCGAGCAGCCAGGCGTAGCGCTTGGGATCGTGCCATCTAGTCCCGGGCGCTCCTGGGTCCACGGCGACCGGCTCCATCCTCCACGCCTCCCTCGTGCCCGCCCCGGCGGCGCACGGGGCGACCCCGCCATCGTAGGCCGCCGGGCCTCACGAGTGACGGTGGGACACCCCGGGTCCTGGACGCATCCTGCCGTATACCGTACGAGCCGGATCCGTCTAGATCTAGATGGCTGGATCCGTCCAAACGACGGTGCCCACCTGCGAACATCTTGATGGTATCATCTCGGCATTCGTACGACAGTAACGCTGGACGAGGACGTGGCCGCCGCTGTGGGTGAGCTCCGCCGCCGGGACGGGCTCGGCGTCAGCGAGGCGATCAACCGACTCATCCGGTCCGGCCTGGCCCACCCGGCGACCTCGGCTGCCTACCACCACCGGTCCAGCGATCTCGGCTTGAGGCTCGACGTCGGCAACATCGGGGACGTCCTCGACCTGCTGGACGGGCAGTGATGCTCGTCGATGCCAACCTCCTGCTCTACGCCGTCGACGCCCGCAGCCCGCATCACAGCCGCGCTGCCCGGTGGCTGCAGGAGATCCTGAACGCCGATCGTCGGGTCGGCCTGCCGTGGCAGACCATCGGCGCGTTCCTCCGGATCAGCACCCATCCCCGGGCCTCGGCGAACCCGTTGTCACCAGCCGACGCCTGGGCGTACGTCGAGTCCTGGCTGGCCGCGGGGCCGGTGTGGATTCCCCCCGCCACCGAGCGGACCGCGGCGGTGCTGGGCCGGCTGGTGGCGCGCCACCAGATCAGCGCCAACCTGATCCCCGATGCCCAGCTGGCCGCCCTGGCCATCGAGCACGGGCTCGTCGTGTGCTCGGCCGATACCGACTTCGGCCGCTTCGACGAGCTGCGTTGGCGCAATCCCCTGCGGGACTAGCAACTAGCATCCCCTGCAGGTGCCGGCTCGGCTCGTCCAGTGCCTACAGGTCGGCCAGGAGGTTGACGTCGAGCACGCCGTGGGTCCCCGACAGGGATCGGACGACCTCGGGGGGCACGGGCTGCTCGAACGACAGGGCCATCATCGCCGTGCCCCCGGCCCAGCCCCGGCCGAGCTTGAGGTCCACGATGTTGAGCCCGGCGCCGGCGATCACCGAGGTCACCGCGGCCACCACCCCGATGCTGTCGTCGTTGCGCACCACCAGGATCCAGCGGGCCAGCGGGAGCTCGAGATCGTGATCGTCGACCATGACGATGCGAGGGACGCCGTTGTGGGCGAATATCGTCCCGGCCACCGCATGACCCCCGCCACGGACGGTGAGAAGGTTGACGTAGTCGAGGGTGGCTGACGCCGTGCTGGAACGGACCTCGAGGCCCCGCTCGTCGGCGATCTGGGCGGCATTGACCCAGGAGACGGGCTCGTCGCCGGCCACCAACCACACCCCGCGCAGCACCGAGAGCGTGAGCAGGCGGGTGTCGGCGTCGGCCAGGCCCCCCGTGTACTCGATCTCCAGCCGGGCGGGCAGCTCGGCCACCAGCGAGGCCCACAGCCGTCCCAGCTGCTCGGCCAGAGGCACGAAGGGGGCTACGCCCTCGGGCATCTCGGCCGCAGGGACGTTGACCGCGAAGGGCACCAAGCGGCCGTCCAGGGCCAGGCTGACCTGCTCGGCTATGGCCAGCCCGGCCCGGTCCTGAGCCTCCCGGGTGCTGGCCCCCAGGTGGGGAGTCACCACCACCCGGTCGAGCCCGAACAGCGGCGACGAGGTTGCCGGCTCGGCGACGAAGACGTCCAGGGCGGCGCCGGCGATGGTCCCTGCCGCCAGGGCCTCGGCCAGGGCGGCCTCGTCGACGATCCCGCCACGGGCCACGTTGACGATGCGAAGACCAGGCTTGGCCAGGCCGAGCAGCTCGGTGCCGATCAGCCCGTTGGTCTCGGGCGTCTTGGGAAGGTGGATGCTGAGGAAGTCCGAGCGCCGGACCACTTCGTCCAGGGGCAGGGCCTCGGCCCCCAGCTGGCGGCAGCGGTCGGCGGCGACGTAGGGGTCGTGCGCCACCAGGTGCATCCCGAAGGCCGCCGCTCGGTGAGCCACCAGCGCCCCGACCCGGCCCAGGCCGACGATGCCGAGGGTCTTGCCGTACAGCTCGACGCCCTCCCAGCGGGACCGCTCCCAGCGGCCGGCGACGAGGGCGGCATGGGCCTGGGGGACGTTGCGGGCCTGGGCCAGCAGCAGGGCCATGGTGTGCTCGGCGGCCGAGATGACGTTCGACTGGGGAGCGTTGGCCACCATGACGCCCCGCCGGGTGGCCGCAGCGACGTCGACGTTGTCCAGGCCGATCCCGGCCCGGCCGATGACGACAAGGTCGCGGCCGGCGTCGATCAGGGCGGCGTCGACCTGGGTGGCGGAGCGGATGATCAGGGCCTGGGCCCCGACGACGGCATCGCGCAGCTGCGGGGCGTCGAGGCCTATGCGCACGTCGACGGTGTGGCCGGCGGCACAGAGCACGTCCAGCCCGCCCTCGGCGATCTCCTCGGCGACCAGTACCCTCCCCATTGCGTTCAGCTACGGCCTCAGGAGACCATGTCGGAGGCCAGATCCTCGGTGCCGCCGCCGGGCCCGGTGTCCCGGTCAGACGTCTCGTCGTCGGTGCTGGGAGCATCGGCCCGGGGTGGGCGGGAGTCGCGCGGGCCCCGGCGACCGGCCTTGTCGTTGGCCAGTACCCGGATGGCGTAGGGCATGAGAGCCAGCTCCCGCGCCGTCTTGATGGCGATGGCCACGTCCCGCTGGTGCTGGGCGCAGGTACCGGTAGCCCCCCGGGGTCGGATCCGACCACGGTCGTTGACGAAGCGGCGCAGGATCCCGATGTCCTTGTAGTCGACCCAGACGGTGCCGTCTGCGCAGAACACGCAGAACTTGGGCCGGCCCCGGCGGCGACGGTCCTTGCTGGCGGCCAGCGGCTTCTTGGTGGTGCGTTCC
>JBOGGP010000239.1:0-4023 GCA_050744105.1 Acidimicrobiales bacterium | reverse complement strand
GGAACCGTCAGCGTCGAGGAGTCCCCGCTCCAGGTGGTGGACCATCTACAGCCGGCCCACCAACCCGCTCAAGGGTGGGGAATTTCAGTGATCGAGTCTGGGGAGTCTTCGGTGATCCCTACCACCGCCGCGGTATGGCTACTTCTCCTCGTTCCCATCCTGGCAATCGCAGTGGGTCTGAGTGCCGCGCGAGCCGCCTCACCAATAGTGTCCGCCGAGGGCGACACTCTCTGAGCCCTTTTTTTTCGATGGCTCCCGGGTGGTGGAGGATGGCCGACGTCCCCTCGATGGCTGTCCGCCCGGAGCCTCTCCACCGACGCCGCCGCTTCTCGGTGGGCACGATCTCCATCGGGTCCGCCTCCCTCACCAGGCTCGCCAGCTGCGCAACGGCTGGCGAGGGCCGAAGCGGGGCTCCCGCACCCCGCCGGCGACGATCAGGCGGGCCACCCGGCCCCGCTGGCCCCGCCACGGCTCCAGCAGCTCCACCATGAGCTCGTCGCTGCCCCGGGCCTGGCCGGCCAGGGCCCAGGCCACCTGGTGGGGAAGGTGGTAGTCGCCCACGCTCAGCGCGTCCGGGTCGCCGAGGGCTACCCGAGCCACCTCGGCAGCCGACCACGGCCCGAGGCCGGGCAGGACGGTCAATCTGGCCCGGGCGTCGCTCGAGGACATGGAGACCGCCTCCTCGAGCCGGCCGGCGTGGCCACAGGCGCGCCGGATGGTGTCGGCCCGTTTTCGCTCGATCCCGTAGCGGTGCAGGGCCCACGAAGGGGTCGCCGCCAGGCGATCGGGCGCCGGCGGCAGCAGCAGGGCGGAGGGGCCGACAGCGGGTCCCGGAGCCGGCTCGCCGAGGGCCAGCACAAGATCCCGGTAGCTGGCCAGGGCCTCCGTGCCGGTCACCTTCTGCTCAAGGATGGTCGGCACCAGGGCCTCGACCACCGCTCTGGTCCGGGGGATGCGCATCCCGGTCAGGCGCCGGGCCAGCTCGGCCACCAGGGGGTGGCGGGCCTCGAAGCCGCTGTCGTCGTCCTCCGACCCCACCAGGCCGGGAAGGGCGTCGAGCGCCCACGCTCCCCCCGGTCCCCAGGCCTCGGCGTAGAGGCGCCCCCCGCCGTGGTGGATGGCACCGTGGACGGTGGCCGGACCCTCGGGGGTACGCGTCGCCCGCCAGAAGTCGCCGTCGCTCAGGCGCATGCACGGGTCGCCACCGCCCCGCCTGACCGGGCCCAGGGTCAGGGCCAGCCGCAGCGGGCGGCGCAGCGGCAGGACCCGTTCGCGTCGTCGATTCGGGGCACCGGCCATGACGGCGAGAGGCTACCGGCGACCATGGACGGCCTTTCCCCTTCCGGCGGCCCAACCCGACCCATTGGGCCGCACCGCCGAGGCCCTGGGCCCGATCGACTGCGCGGGGCCGGTCTGACCGGCGTCGCGGTCCTGTCACACCACCAGGAGGTCACCGGCGGCCGGGCGGGCCATGCGCGCCGGCGTCGGGGCGGAGGGGGTGTTGCTCGCCCTCAACGACGAGGTGAGCCAGAGCGTGGGCCACGTCCACCTCCACGTGGTGCCCCGCCGGCGCAAGGACGGCCTGCGCGGCTTCCTGTGGCCCGGCACCCGCTACGGCGACGACGCCCATGCCGCCCAGGTGGCCGGCGCCATCCGCGCCGCCCTCGGGTAGCCCTGCCCGGCGAGCCAGCCGGCGCCGACCGGCGGGATGACTCGGGCTCAGCCGCCCCGCAGCAGCACGTGCTGGGTGGCCCGCCCCCGCCGGAGCAGCACGAACCGGCCGTGCAGGGCGTCGCCGGCGTCGAGGATCCGCTCGCCGCTCTGGCGCCGGCCGTTGACGTGCACTCCGCCCTGGGCCAGGTCCTGGCGGGCCCGGCCCTTCGACGGCGCCAGGCCGGTCCGGACCAGGGCGTCGACAAGTGACAGGCCGGCGTCGAGGTCGGCGGCGGACACCGTCGTGGTCGGGGCGCCGGCCAGGGCGGCGGCCAGGGTGGCCTCGTCGAGGGTGACCACCTGGTCGGTAAAGAGGGCCTGAGCGGCCCGCTCGGCTCTGGCCGCCTCGGCCCCGCCGTGCACCAGGGTGGTGACCTCACGGGCTAGCCGGCGCTGGGCGTCCCGGCTCTCGGGGCGCGACCCGGCGGCGGCGTCCAGCTCGGCGACCGCCTCGGGGCCGAGCAGTGTGAATCGCCGTAGGTAGCCGCCCACCTCGGAGTCGGGCACCCGGAGCCAGAACTGGAAGAACTGGTAGACGCTGGTGCGCTCCGGCGACAGCCACACCGTCCCGGCCTCGGTCTTGCCGAACTTGGTGCCGTCGGCCTTGGTCACCAGGGGCGAGGTCAGCCCGAAGGCGGTGCCGCCGGCCAGGCGCCGAACCAGGTCGATGCCGGCGGTGATGTTGCCCCACTGGTCGCTGCCGCCGAGCTGGAGGCGGCAGCCGTGGCGCTCGAAGAGCTGCACGAAGTCCCAGGCCTGGCACAGCTGGTAGGCGAACTCGGCGAAGCTCAGGCCCTGCTCACGTCCCTCCAGGCGCTCCCGCACCGAGTCCTTGCGCACCATCTCGTTGACGCTGAACGCCTTGCCCACGTCCCGGAGAAAATCCAAAAGCCCGACTTCGGCCAGCCACAGTGCGTTGTCCACTACCAGCCCGGCGCCCGGAGTGGTGTCGATGAAAGTGCGAACCTGCGCCTCCACGGCAGCGCTGTTGGCCGATAGGACCTCCGTGGCGAGGAGGTTGCGCTCGTCGCTCTTGCCACTCGGGTCACCGATCATCCCAGTGCCCCCGCCGAGCAGGGCGATGGGCCGGTGCCCGGCACCTTGGGCCCGGCGCAGCAGGAGCAGCTGCTGGAGGTGCCCGACGTGCAAACTGTCGGCCGTCGGGTCGAAGCCGACGTAGAGGGTGAGGGGCTGCGCTTCGAGGAGGGCGGGCAAGGCCGGGTCGGTCACCTGGTGGACCAGGCCCCGCCACGTCAGGTCGTCGAAGAAGGCGGGCACCAGCCCAGCCTGGCACGCGGGAGGAACGCGACGTCCACGCAAGGCGAACGCCGTCCCGTACCTCGGCGCCTGAGCCGCCCAGACGCGGAGTGACACGCCAGTTCCGCTCGCGCTGACGATGGCAGACTCGCGTTACCGGGCCTGGCGCCGGCGGGCCCGATCCGGTTCAGGCCGGCTGGGTGACTATTGGCCACTCAGCTTTCCTTCCGCTCAAACCCTCTGGGGCTGGTGAAGGACCACCGGAGACCGGCCGGCGATCGCGGCATCGAAGCACGGCGGGCAGAGGGAGCGGCTGTCAAGGATCCTGATGCGTGTCTCCATGGTGTTCTCCCCGCAGTCAGCGCAGGCGACCGACGTGTGGATCCGTGCTCTCGGGGGCACCTTGACGTCCACCTCGACCACTTGGTAGAGGTCTTCGACGGGAGCGTCGAGGATCCGCTCGGCCCGGGCCCGGTGAAGCACCTGGAAACGAGCTCGCTGCTCGGTGGTGGCCGATCCTGACCGAACCGTTGCGAAGAGGGCGCGCCAGTCGTCGTCATCGGGTCCGTACGCCTGGGGCTGGCTGACGACACGGATCGCGGCGCCGTCGGATCGGCGGGCAAAGGTGTAGGCGTTCTTGCCGTAGTCGCGATGCAGTAGGTTACCTTTGCCGAAGGTGCACCCGGTCATGTACTGGATGGCGTCGACCCCGCACATGTCGGTCTCGACGATGGCGACCACCTCCTCGTCGGCGGAATGCGAACCGATTCGCTCCAACGCCAGCTCGGAGGCCCGGATCCCCATGGCGAGACCAGGGCACATGTGACCGTGGAACGCCTCGACTCTGGCGACGGTATCTTGATCAGTCTTTGACATTATGATTTCCTCCAGGTTTGGGACTCTACGCGGTCGGGGAGTTTGACCGTACAGCCTCAGACCTCCGGTAGTAGGGGGGGTTGGCGTGGTCAAGGTCGCGGCCCGATTTGGTAGGTGATGGGGCGTCGGTCGCCAGTGAGGTGGGGTGGGCTGGTGTTGAGCTGGTCGATGACGCCT
>JBOGGP010000238.1:0-4023 GCA_050744105.1 Acidimicrobiales bacterium | reverse complement strand
GGCCAGCCCCGCGCCGGCCAGCCCCGCGCCGGCCAGCCCCGCGCCGGCCAGCCCCGCGCCGGCGCGGAGGCGTCGCCGGCGTCCGTCGGCCTCTCCCCTCGCCTGCGCCGGCGTTGGGAGCAGGTGGTGGAGGTCACCGAGGCGCTGAACCAGGCCGAGGATGCCGCCGGCCTGCCGCGGACCCGCAGGGGGGACCTGGGCTTCGTGTCGCGGGCCCGGGCGTGGGCCTCGGGCCGGGAGCTGTCTCGGGTGATCGCTACCGAGGACCTCTCGGGCGGGACCATGTCGGGCGGGGACTTCGTGCGCAACGTCAAGCAGCTCGTCGACCTGCTGAGCCAGCTCGGCGGCCTGGTCCCCGACCCGGCCACGGCCGGCCACGCCCGCGCCGCCGCCGCCGCCCTGTTCCGAGGGGTGGTGGCCGCGTCCTCGGCGCCGCCGGGCGGCCCATCCCCCACCCGGGCACCACGGCCACCCTAGGCTTGACCCGCCCCCTATGACCCATTCACTGCCCGCTCACCGCTACGCCGTGGAGGAGTGGACGGACCAGGAGGCTGAGATCCTGTGCCGTTACTTCACCAACCTGGACGGGCCGGTCTTCGCCCTGGTCAACCTGCCCGAGGTGGTCAAGGGTGCCCTCTTCGCCCGTTATTCGCGGTCCTCGAAGAGCCTTCGCCGGCTGTTCCTGGACGAGTTCGTCGGGGACCTGGATCTGAGCGGGGACCACGGGGTGGACGCCACCGTGGGCCTGGCCCGTGCCGAGCAGCTCTACGACCGGGTGTTCTTCGAGTACGGGGACGACTCGGTGGCCCAGCTGGGCGGCGTCCACCTGGCCTGCGAGCAGGCATCCAACCTGCTCACCAAGATCCTCGAGCGGGGGCGGCTGATGGCGTACCTCGAGCAGTCCACCCGCTACATCGCCTACGACTCCCGGTTGCCCAACGGCCGCTACCGGTACCACCGGGATCCGGCCGTCCTGGACTCGCCGCTCGGGGCCCGCTACATCGGCGACATGGACCGGATCTTCGACAGCTACGCCAGCCTGCTGCCCGTCGTCGGTGCCTGGCTCGGGCACCACCACCCCCGTCGGCCGGCGGACTCCGACATGGTGTGGCGCCGGGCGGTGCGAGCCAAGTCCTTCGATGCCCTGCGGGGGATGCTACCCGCCGGGGCCTCGTCCAACGTCGGCATATACGGCAGCGGGCAGGCCTACGAGGCCCTGCTGGTCCGCATGCAGGCCAGCCCCCTGCCCGAGGCCCGCGCCTACGCCCGGCTGATGCACGCCGAGCTGGCCAAGGTGATCCCGTCGTGGGTCAAGCGGGTCGACGTGGCCGACCGGGGCCAGGCCTGGTCGGCCTACCTCGAGCACAACGCCGCCACCATGTCGGCCGTCGCCGGCCGGTTGCTGGCCGGCCGCGAGCCCGGCGAGGGGGAGCCCGGCGAGGGGGAGCCCGGCGAGGGTCCCACGGTGAGGCTTCTCGACTGGGATCCCGACGCCGAGGCCAAGGTGGTGACGGCCATGCTGGTGCCCTACAGCCACCTGTCGGAGTCGGCGGTGGCCGAGCGGGTGGCGGCCATGACCACCGAGGAGCGGCTGGGAGTGGTGCGGGCCTACGCCGGCGACCGGACCAACCGCCGGCAACGGCCCGGGCGGGCACTGGAGAGGGTGGGCTACCGCTTCGAGATCCTCTCCGACTACGGGGCCTTCCGCGACCTGCAGCGCCACCGGATGCTCACCGTCGACTGGCAGCACCTGACCCCCCACCACGGCTACACCCGACCGGACGCGGTGGAGGCGGCCGGCGCCGGGGACGCCTACGACGCCGCCATGGAGCGCAGCGCCTCCCTCTTCGAGGCACTGGACGCCGAGCTCGGAGCCCAGCAGGCCGGCTACGCCGTGGCCCTCGCCTACCGGATCCGCTACCACCTCCAACTCAACGCACGTGAGGCCATGCACCTGATCGAGCTGCGGACTGGGGTCCAGGGACACCCCGAGTACCGCCAGGTCGGCCAGGCCATGCACCGCCTGATCGCCGAGCAGGCGGGTCACCGCGTCATCGCCGCCATGATGAGCTTCGCCGACCACACCGCCGGCGACGGCGACGGGCTCGAGCGCCTGGCCGGCGAGCGTCGGGCCCAGGTCCGGCGGGCTCGCGGCTCCGAGCGGGCCCGCCCGGCGGCCGCCGATCGGCAAGGCTAAGCCTAAGCTGAACGGTAAGAGTTGTCCGATCAGCCCAAAGTGGAGGATTGATCTTGCTCAGGCTTGAGTTGATGTCGTAGGTTCACCTCACGGGTGGAGAGAGGAGATCTCTCGTGTCCTTACGCGCCCTTGGCCGTACTGCGTTGGTCATCGCCGCTGCGGCCGCGGTGGCGGTGGCCGGCCAGGCCAGCTACTCGTCGGCGTCCCTGCCCAACCAGATCGTCGTGAGCCGTGGCGACACACTGTGGGGGATCGCCACCGCCAATGGGCTGAGCGTGGCCCGCCTGGCGGCGGCCAACAACATGTCCCCCGACGACCTCCTGCTCATCGGCAGGAGGCTGGTGATCCCGACGTCGGGACCGGCGCCCTCGTCGGGATCGGGCGCCGCCGCCACGGCGCCCCCCGGGCCGCTGCCCCAGGCGTCCTTCTGTGCCGACGCCACATTCAGCCGGGGCCCCTACGGGCAGGTGCCGGCGCTGCTCCAGTCCGATCCCGGGCGGCTGGCCCTGCGCCCCCTCCTCGCCCACTGGGCCGGTGTCTACGGGCTGGCCCCGGCCCTGGTCGAGGCGGTGGGCTGGCAGGAGTCGGGCTGGCAGGAGGCGGTGAAGTCCCCGGCCGGCGCCATCGGCATCGGGCAGCTCCTGCCTGGGACGGCTGACTTCGTCAACGCCGACCTGCTGGGCACGTCGCTCAGCCCCTACTCGGCGAGCGACAACGTAGAGCTGATGTCCGCATTCCTCGCCTACCTGGTCCGCCAGGTCGGCAACAACGCGTGCATGGTGGCCGCCGCCTACTACCAGGGACCGGCGGCGCTGGCCCGCTACGGAGTGTTCCCCGAGACTCAGCGCTACGTCCGCGACGTCCTCGCCCTCGAGACGCGCTTCGAGTGATCCCCCCGGCCGGGGTCAGGGGTCAGGGCGGTACCCGCCCCACATCGCCGACCAGCGCCGGCGCCGGTGGCGGGCCAGTTCCTGGCGGACCTTGGCCAGCTCGGCCTCGACGGCCTGGCGCTGGTTGACGCTCAGGTCGTCGGTGATCAGGGACTGCAGATGGGCCACCCGCTCACGCAGCCAACGGTGGCCATCGATGACTCCCGGCGTCATGGTTGGGCCCTCCCGTCTGTCGTGGCCGGCACCAACGCTAACCCAGGCCGGGCCCGATGTGGTGCCCGGCAGGGTGGGCCGACCATGACGGAGATGCTGACCGCCGGCTCCGTGCCCGGGCCCAGCGCTCGGGGGTCGAGGGCCCTCTTGGTCGAGAACATCCACCCCGGCGCCGGCACGGTGCTCGGGCGAGCGGGCTTCGAGGTGGAGATGCTGGCCCACGCCCCGGGCCAGGAGGAACTGATCGATCGGGCTGCCGACGTCGCCATGCTCGGTATCCGTTCCGGGACCCATCTGAGCGAAGCGGTGCTCGAGGTGTCCCCGCTGCTGGTGGTTGTTGCCTTTTGTATCGGCACCAACCAGATAGATCTTGAAGCCACCCGCCGGCACGGCGTCGCCGTGTTCAACGCCCCGTTCTCCAACAACCGCAGCGTGGTCGAGATAGCGGTGGCGGAGATCATCGCCCTCAGCCGGCGTCGCCATCGAGGGCCCGCAGCCCTGCCCTCGGCACCGCCGCCCTGGCCGGGCCCGGGCCCCACCTCCTCGACCGCCTGGGCCCGCCGCCGCCGGCCGGGGTGGCCCGACGAGGTGGCCAACATCCCTACGTGACACAATGAGGGGTGCCGGGATCTACCTGGCAGATCACTGGAGGGCGAGAGGAGGAAGAGCACATGACAACGACAACCAACACCCTGGCTGTGGAGACCCCGAGCAAGGATCGGC
>JBOGGP010000237.1:0-4024 GCA_050744105.1 Acidimicrobiales bacterium | reverse complement strand
GGCGCCGGGGTGGCCGGCGGGGTGGGCGGCGGTGCCGGGGTGGCCGGCGGTGCCGGGGTGGCCGGTGCCGGGGTGGCCGGCGGTGCCGGGGTGGCCGGTGCCGGGGTGGCCGGCGGGGTGGCCGGCGGGTCTGAGGGTCGGGGCCCGCTCAGCCACCCAGCTCGCGGCGCCCTTCGAGGGCCCGGCCCAGGGTCAGCTCGTCGGCATACTCGAGGTCACCCCCGACGGGCAGACCGCTGGCCAGCCGGGTGACCCTGACCGCCAGGCCACTGAGCAACGAGGCCAGGTAGAGGGCGGTGGCATCGCCCTCGATGTTGGAGTTGGTGCAGAGGATGACCTCCTTGATCCCTCCGGCGCCGATGCGGGCCAGCAGCTCCCGGATGCGTAGCTGCTCGGGGCCCACGCCGTCGATGGGGCTGATGGCCCCCTGGAGCACGTGGTAGCGGCCGGTGAACTCGTGGGTGCGCTCCACTGCGATCAGATCCCGGGGTTCTTCGACAACGCAGATGGTGGTCGGGTCCCGCCGCTCGTCGGTGCAGATGCCGCACAACGGCGCGGCGGCGGCCGCCGGCGTGGACTGGGTGGGCTCTGGGCTCTCGGCGATGTTAAAGCAGCGCCGGCACCACGACACCCGTTCCTTGACCACGGTTATGGCCTGGGCCAGCCGCAGGGCCTCGGCCACCGGCTGCTTCAGGAGGTGGAAGGCTATGCGCTGGGCGGACTTGGGTCCTACCCCGGGGAGGCGGCCCAACTCGTCGATCAGCCCCTGGACTGCCACTGCGTACATCTGGTCGGGTCTAGCCCTCGGGCAGGCCGAGGAGCCCGCCCAGGCCACCGGGGAGACCCGGGACCCCGGCCGGGTTGAGGCCGCCCAGGGCGTGCTGGGCCAGTTGCCCGGCCCGCTCGACGGCGTCGCGCACGGCGGCCAGCACCAGGTCCTCCAGCAGCTCCACCTCGGCGGGGTCGACCACCGAGGGGTCGATGCTCACCGACTCGATGTCCAAGCCACCGGTGGCCCACACCCGTACGGCCCCGCCGCCGGCCGAGCCCTCCACCTTCTGGGCGGCCGCCGACATCTGGGCATCCTGGATGCTCTGCTGGACCTGGCCGAGCTGCGACAGCAGGGCACCCAGGTCGACTCCCTGCCCACCGGCGGGGGGGGTGGGCGGCGGCCGGCGTTCGGGCTCGGGCTGGGACAGCGGGGGGGTGCTCGGGGGGGTCAAGGCTGGAGAACCTCCTTTGCCCCGGGGAATGCCTCGAGCAGGCGCTGCTCGGGTGCCACCGAGGCAGGCGGTGCGTCGCGGAGCTCCCCCAGGTCGTAGGCGGACGGGTCGTCGGCCGGCTCCGCCGCCGGCTTGGGTGACGACCCGTGCTCGGTGGGGTTATGGGTCAGTCGCAGGCGGACGGGCCGGGCGAAATAGGCGGACAGGGCCGCCTCCACCTCACCCCTCACCCTCTCAGCCCGCACCAGGAAGGGTGCGTCGGGCAGGCCGAAGACCGCCACCTCGCCCTCTACGGCCACGAACCGGCCGGGGGCCAGGAAGGCCCGGACCCGGGGCGGCAGGCTGGGTAGGATGGTGTCACCCCAGGCTGCCGTCAGGTCGTCGCGGCCGGGCATCGCCACCGCCGGTCGGGTAGCCGGAAGGTCGGGGTGGCTCTCGGGAGAGCCGGCTTCAGGACTGGCCCGGGAAGGGGTGGCCAGGGAAGGGGTCGGAGGACGCCGGGACGGGGCTGGTCCGGAGGGCGTCGGGCCAGGCGTTGTGGGGCCGGTCGCAGTCGGGCCGGGCGCCGTGGGGCCGGTCGCGGTAGGGCCGGGCGCCGTGGGGCCGGTCGCCGGGGAGGTACCTCCCGGCGGGCGGCGTAGGGCTCCGAGGGCGAGGCGCAACCCCGCTGGGCTGGCCGGCGAGGGAGAGGACGAGGGCGGCTCCGGGCGGACTGGCGGCTCCGACCCGGTGGCGGCCGTGCCGGCCAGCCGCTCAAGCCTATCCAACCGCTGGGCGAGGGCGGCCACGGTGACGTCGGCAGCCGGGTAGGCCAGGCGGACCAGGGCGACCTCGAGGGTGACGCGAGGATCCACCGAGTCGCGCATGTCGGCCAGGGCCTCACCCACCACCTCCATGGCCCGCACTACGCCGGCCAGGCCCAGGCGGCGGGCCTGGTCCTCGGCTCTGGCCAGAGCGCTTTCGGGGAGCAGGACGAGGCGGCGGGCCTGGGTGGCCAGGAAGCCGTTTCGCAGGTGGTCCAGGACGTCAGTGCCCAGCCGGCGGGCGTCCCGGCCGGCGGCCAGGGCCTCGGCCACCGCCAGCAGCAGCCGGGTGGTGTCTCGGTCGGCGAGGGCATCGACCACCTCGACGACGCCGGGTGCGTCGTCGTCCACCACGCCGGCCGCCGCCACCTGGTCGAGGACCGACAGGGCGTCGCGGGCCGAGCCGTTGCCCCGGCGCACAGCCAGGTCGATGGCCTCGCTGGCCACGCCGAGGGTGGCCTTGGCCTCCACCTCCCGGAGCAGGTCACCGAGGACCTCGGATGACAGCAGCCGGAACTCGAAGTGCTGGGTGCGGCTGCGGATGGTCGGCAGCACCTTCTGGGGATCGGTCGTGGCCAGGACGAACACGACGTGGCCCGGGGGCTCCTCCAGGGTCTTGAGCAGGGCGCTTGCCGCATCCGGGGTGAGCTGGTGGACCTCGTCGACGATGTAGACCTTCCACCGGCCGGGGGTGCCGAGGGCGACTCGGCCCAGGAGCTCGCGCATCTCGTCCAGCTTGCGGTTGGAGGCGGCGTCGAGCTCATGGACGTCGAGCGACGATCCCCGCCGGATCTCCACGCAGGACGCACACGTCCCGTCCGGCTCGCCGTCGACCGGATCGGCGCAGTTGAGGGCCATGGCCAGGATCCGGGCCGTCGACGTCTTGCCCGTGCCCCGGGGCCCGCTGAAGAGGTAGGCGTGGGCCACCTTGGTGGAGCGCACCGCGTTGCGAAGGGCCCGGGTTAGGTGCTCCTGGCCCTTGACGTCGCCGAAGCGCTGGGGGCGGTAGCGCCGGTAAAGCGACTGGAAGGGCTCACCGGGGTCGGCGCCTGGTTGCGGCTGGTCCACCACGTCCCCCACCCTACGACAGCCCTGGGACGGTCTGGCCGGCGGGAGGCGCCCGGGTGCCCGGCGCGGCGGTCAGGCTGTCTGCGGCACATGGGGCGATCCGCTGAGAGCTGCTGCCGTCAGGCCCTGACTCGGTTCACGGGGCGCCATTGCGCAGGACCCAACCGCCGCGCCCGGCGCCCGGTCTCCGGCAGGCAGGATAGCCTGCGCACCGAGGAGGGGTGCGAGAGCGGCCGAATCGGCACGATTGGAAATCGTGTGTGGGGCAACCCACCGTGGGTTCAAATCCCACCCTCTCCGCTCCGCCAGGTCGGCCAGGGCAGTTCTCTGGCCGACCTGATACTCACAACCCGAGGCCCAAATCGTGGTCAACGCCCCGTTCTGGAGCCTCACGGTCTCGGTGGAGGTCAAGCTCGGCCCGCGCCATCCGTGCTAGCGCCGGAAGATCCCGCTCGACGATGTCCCCACACGATGCCGAGGTTCACACCGAGGTAGCCGTGGACGAGCCGGTTCCGGGATCGGCGATGTCCTGCCACGGGATTTCCGGGTACCGAGCCTTGATCTCCGGGGACAGCCGTTGCGTCGACTCGGCCAGAGTCTGGAGGCGATACACCGTTGCATCTCGTAGGTCCTCATCAATCGAGAGCTCCTTCCGCCCGCGCCGAGCCGCGCTTCGTTCGATTCGGGCCGCCGCCTCGTCGATGTGCGCGAGGTAGAGCGCATCGTCGTGATCGGTCACAAGAGGATCGCTTCGGCGTCAACCTTTCTCCCGGATCATCGGGTGGACTTCTGTTCCGACGTCGACTGGGTAACCCAGGATCTCCTCCAGCTCACGGGCGAAAGCGAACAGGTCAAGACCTCGGCCCTACGTGACACAATGAGGGGTGCCGGGATCTACCTGGCAGATCACTGGAGGGCGAGAGGAGGAAG
>JBOGGP010000236.1:0-4049 GCA_050744105.1 Acidimicrobiales bacterium | reverse complement strand
CCGGGGCAGCCCTCTCGACACCTGGTGGATCAAGGCGACGGCGTCGTCGCTGAAGAGCGTGTCGGAGCGTCCCGCCAGCTTGAGGTGGTGGGCGATGTAGGCGCCGCACTCGGGCCCGTCGAGGCCGGACATGGCGTAGCGCAACCCGACTCGCTGGTCGAGCGCTGCGAAAGCCCCGAGGCGCAGGCGGCGCCGAAGCGTCGGCTGGCCCAACAGGATCAGCCCGAACGGGGCGACTGAGTCCATGGAGGCGTTGGTCAAGCAGCGCAGCCCCTCGAGGGTGCCGGCGTCAAGGAGGTGGGCCTCGTCTATGGTCACTGTCACCTTCTTTCCCCGCTCCTCGGCCTCCGCGGCGAGGAGGTCCTGGGTCTGGGGGATCAGCGAGGCGCAGTGGAACCGGGGGGTGGCGCCGAGCGCGGCGGTGATCGCCGCGTACATGCCCCGCAGCCCGACGCCGGAGGCGCCCAGGTAGATGGTGGTGTGGCGCGAGGCGTCCAGGCCGGCCAGCGCCGCTCGGGCGGCGACGGTCTTGCCCGATCCGCACTCGCCGGTGACCACCCCGATGGCGGACTCGGCCACACACCACCCGATACGGGCGACTGCCTCGGCGTGGCAGGCCGAGCCATAAAGCATGCCCGGCGCCAGGTCCTTACCGAACGGCATCCGGGCTCCGAAACCGTAGTGGGCTCGCAGCCCGTCGATGCCGATCACGACCCGGCCCCGTTGGTGCCGATGGCGGTGGGTTCGTCGGAGGCGGCTAGGGCAGCGAAGTCGATGCGCTTGCCGTCAAGCTCCGCGGAGCGTCGCGCCGCGACCAGGCTGAGATAGTCGATCCCGGTCGGCACCGGGGCCGGCGCCGCGTCAGGGCGGGCCTTGGGGTGGGTGTGGCGGGCGATGCGCACCGGGACCGCCTGGCCCATCGGCCGGCCCTCGAAGCGGACCTCGATGCTCGTCAGGTCGAAGGGATCGAAGACCAGCTCGGCTCTCCGCCCGACCAGGGCGGCGTCGACCTCGAAGCAGTTGCCGTGCAGCGAGACGGTCGCCGTCTTGGTCACCGTGCGGACCTCGGACCACAAGAACGCCTCGTGGAGGGTCTCGCGCGACGGGAGCGCCGGCGGGCCGGGGGTCATGAACCGCTCCAGGGGTGTCTCGCCCGTCTCAGAATGGGGCCGGCGGTGATAGACCACCTCCACCCAGGCGCTGAACAGCGTGTTCAGCTCCCCCACGCTGGCCACACCGCGAGCTTCGACCTCGACAACGAACTGGGACCTCACGGTCCGCCAGAATCTCTCGATCTTGCCCTTCGTCGTGGCCGCCCTCGGCTTGGCGTGTATCAAACGGACACCGAGCACCGCGCACGCCCGCAGGAACGGGGCGGCCACAAAGGCGCTGCCGTTGTCGACCAGGACCGCCCGGGGCACGCCCCGAGCGCCGAGCCCCGGGCGCAACGCCGCCTCCAAACGGACCGTGTCCTCCGACAACGCCCACAAGTAGCCGGCCAACAACCTCGAGTGATCATCGATGAAGCCGAGGAGATAGGTCTTTCGGCCGGCCACCGTCGGGCCGTGCATGGCGTCGCCGGTCCACAAGTCGTTGCGGGCGGCCGCCTCGAAACGCCCGAACACTTTGGGCGGGGCGCCATCGGGGCGGGTGTTCAGGCCGAGACGAGCGAAGTGGCGTTGGATCGTGCGAGCCGACACGGCCCCCCGGCCCGACTCGGCCAGTATCGCCGCCACCCCCACCGCCGTGCGCGCCGGCGCCTCGATCTTCAATGCCACCGCCATTTCCAACGTGTCCGCCGCGCTGCGCGCCACGCTCGCTCTTGGGGCCGGGACCAATGCGTCGAAGCCGCCCGCCCGATAGGCCCGCACCCAGCGGTCCAAGGTGGAGCGGCCCACCCGCACGACCACGCCGCCCGGGCCGAGATGGTCCATGCCCGCCAGCTCACGTACCAGTGCTCCACGAACCGCGCCCGGCAAGCCCGGGTCTGCGGGCTCTCTTATCAACGAGTACCTGAACAACCCGATGTCCATACAACGCTGCTCTTCCATGGCTCCTCCTGTCCAAAACGGTGACAAGGACAGCCTGAGCGTTTCAAGGCACCGGCGGCAGAGGGCATTTCGTGTTGGCGAGCAGCATCCCGCCGGACGCGAAGGCCGCCCAGGACCACACCGGGCGTGGACCGAAGCGCAACACCGCAGCACGCGCTGCCGTCCCAATGGCCTCCAACGCGTCAGCGAAGGCATCTCCGCCCGGGCCGGCCGGGGCCAACGACACATCCAACGCGTGCGCCCAGCGACAGAAGTGCTCCCTGAGCGCCACCGTACGCTCAGCGAAACGGCGCAACCAGCGCCGCACCCTCCACGGCGGCGTCCCGAGCCGAGCCGCTATCTGGCGGTGCCCCCGGCCGGCCGCCTTGGCCTCGATCGCCTCGCCGATCACCGCCACCTCGTCACGGCGCCTGAGCAAAGCGTCGTCGCCCAACAACACATGGGTGCGCCCGCACCCACGACACCTCCCCCGACGTGGGCGCACCCGGTCCTCCCTGCCGCCTCGGCGCCGCAACGGCCGGGCCCGGGCATGACCCCACGGCCCCAGCACCCCCCCGCACGCCGGGCAACCCAGCAGCCCTCCCACCAGATCTGCCTCGACCACCGCTTCAACAGTCCCTACCATGAGCACAAGTGCCTCCGGGCATCGTCAGAAGGACCCTCCCGACGTTCCGGTCAAGAATCAGCGGGAGGGTCCTCGCGCGTCCAAGAACCACACCAGCCCCACGCCCCACGCCCCGCCCCCGCTAACCGACCAACCCGGCCCCCGTCCCCACCGTCAACGACGCCGACTCACCAGCCCATCCTCATCCTGCGTGGCGCTCAACACCAAATCGACCGCATCACATGCTGATGCCGGCAGAAGCGTCCCGGACGGTGTCGTTCGGCCGCCGACGAAGCACGATTCGGATCGCCACGGCGCAAACGAGCGGGAGCAGTAGCACGGTGACTGGTCGGACGATGAGCGTCACCCGACACCACCCGCGTACGGCATCACCTACCATACTCGTGGACCTCCTGTTCGACCCTGGGGTGACCGATCCCGACGGCTCCGGAACTAGTCCTTCCGGAGCCGTCACTCTTTGCGGCGCTCGAGTCTCCGTTCGGTCCTGGCTCTGGCGCTGTTCGAGGTTGGCAATAAGGGAGCGATCTGTGGGTCCCCGAGCGGTCGCGCCCACCGGCGACAGCCCGGCTGCCGGCCGCCCTTCGACATCCCAGGACGCTATCCGGGGGCGCCGGCATCGGCGCAGGAGTCCTCACATCTGCGCAACGGCCAGTAGCGCCGGCCTATCGGGACCGGGAAGGTGTGGGACGACCGACCCCCTCGTCCGTCCCCAGACCGGCGCCACCACCAAGGAGCTCATGGCCCGCCTCGGCCACGCCGGCCCCAGGCGGCGATGGTCTACCAGCACGCCTCGCTCGCCCGGGACGTCGTGATCGCCGAGCGCCTCACCCAGACGGCCGAGGCGGCGGGCCTGGCCGCGTCGCCCGCGAGCCCGGCCCGACCGGTCGCCGACCGCCACGGAGAGTGATCACGGCCCGGAACGGCCGGTACCGGTCATCCCTGGTCGACGGCGGTCAGTGTCCCGGTGTGGCACGACGGCCGTCCGGCGGCCCCCGGACCTGCTCCCGAACAGCAAGAAAGGACCTGTGACCAGGGCCTCTCCGGAGTGGTCGGAGTCGGCATCGATCCGACGACCTCGCGCTTTTCAGGCGCGCGCTCTACCGACTGAGCTATCCGACCGCGGACCTGACGGGATTTGAACCCGCGTCCTCCGGCTTGACAGGCCGGCGTGCACTCCAGGCTGCACCACAGGTCCCAGCAGCGCCCGGTCGGGGCGCAGGGGAGCCCACTATAGGCCGGGCCTGGCCCGCTCAGTGCCGTCTCAGGTTGGGCGGCTTGAATGGAGTTCCGTGAGCGACCAACTCGACGAGACGGCGCCGGCCACCCCGCCGCCGTCCTCCCCCGCCGGAGGCCTGCCGGGGCCGGCCCCGGCC
>JBOGGP010000235.1:0-4054 GCA_050744105.1 Acidimicrobiales bacterium | reverse complement strand
GGCGCTGCAGGCTCGCATCCGCCGCCGTCCTCCGGCGGCCGCGCACCGGCGGTGATCTCCGCCGGCACTCCCGCCTGGCAGCGAGAGGGGGTGGCTGGGCGGCGTGGGATCGCCGGGCACGCCGACCCCTGGCCGCGGCCATCGCCGCGGTGCTGGCCGCCGGCCTGGTGGGCGCCGGCGCCGTGGGGGCCAGCGGCCCGTTTGGCTTCATCAGCCCGTCCCACGGTGCTTCCAGCTCGACGGGGACGGTCCCTACCGTCGCCGGCAAGAGCCGACCCAACACCACTCAGCCGGCCCCGCCGAGGCCGGCAGCGTCCACCACGGTGGCCAAACCTGTTCCCGGCCTCACTCCGCCCCCGGCACCGGCCACCCGCAGCGCCAGGACCACGGTCACCGCGCCGCCGCCGGTCCCCACCGAGGTGCAGCCCAGCACTCCGGTGACGACCCGGCCGCGGTCGCCCAAGACCGCTCCGGCCCCGACCACGACCGTCAAGCCGCCGGTGCCCATCACCGTGGCGCCGGCGCCGGTGCAGAGCGCGGACAACAGCGTGAGCCTGGGAGCCAGCCCCTCCAGCGGCGTCACCGCCCGGATCCCCAACATCCTGAGCCCCACCTCGCCCCAGCCGCTGCTCTACCTCCAGCTGCTGGCCCCCAACTGCCCGGCCACGGTGACCCTGCTCGGCCTCACGCTCGGCAACTGCCCGGCGCCGGCGGCCAGCACCCCTCTCGTGAACCTGCCCCTGGGTGGTCTGTAGGGGGCAGGACCGGCGGTCCGGGCTGGGGTCGCGGGCGGGGGTCGGGGGCAGGCGGGAGGCACGGGTTCGCGGACCGGGAAGCGGCTTTCGGGCATGGCAGTCCAAACCACGGGACCAAACCGGTCCGATCTCACGCCCCGGCTGCCCCGCCCCCCGGCCAGCCCGCCCCCCCGCCGCCGCCCAGGCACCCCGCACCGCCCCGGCCAGCCCGCCCCACCCCGCCGCCGCCCCGGCCAGCCCCGGCCTGGCAGCCTGGAAGTAGCGTCGGGGCCCATGAGGCCGGAGAGCCCGACCCGGGAGCCGCCAAGCGGGGGGCGCTGAGGGTGACGCCCGAAGACGAACCGACGCCACACCTGGACCTGGGCGGCATCTGGCGGGCCACGCCGTCCGACGAGGCCTTGCAGCGCAGCTTCCCCGACCCGGCCAGCGACGACGCCACCTGGGAGGAGGTGCCGGTCCCCGGCCACTGGCGCAACCACCCGGCATTCGGCACCTGTGACGGCCCGATGCTCTACCGACGCCGTTTTGACACGCCGGCGTGGTGGGCGGTCGAGCCCGGCCGGCGGGCCTGGGTCACCTTCGCCGGCTTGTTCTACCAAGGGGACGTCTGGCTCGACGGTTCCTACCTGGGTGACACCGAGGGCTACTTCTGGCCTCAGACCTTCGAGGTGACCCCCCAGCTCTCACGGCGGACCGAGCACCTGCTAGCGGTGGAGCTGGCGTGCCCACCCGATGGCGACCGCGGCGCCCGCCGCAACCTGACCGGGGCGTTCCAGGGAGGAGAGGGCATCGCCACCGACTGGAACCCGGGAGGGATATGGGCCCCGGTGCGGGTGTGGAGCACCGGTGGGCTGCGCATCGCCAGCCTCCGGGCCACCTGCCTCGACGCCTCGGCGGAGCGGGCCACCCTAGAGCTCGAGGCCGTGCTCGACGCCGCCGCGCCCACCCAGGCCCGCCTGTCCACCGAGGTCGTCCCCGCCGCCGGCGCCGGCGCCGCCGTGGCCCACCACCTCGACCAGCCGGTGGCGGCCGGGGACAACCGGGTGGCGTGGCGGGTGCAGGTCGAGCGGCCCCAGCTGTGGTGGCCCCGCGCCCTCGGGACCCAGCCGATGTACCGGATGGAGGTCACCGTGGCCGACGCCGGCGGTTTGAGCGACCGGCGGCGGCTGGCCACCGGGCTGCGCCAGTTACGAATGCGAGACTTCGTGGTGAGCGTCAACGGCGAGCGCATCTTCCTCAAGGGATCCACCCTTGCTCCCACCGACCGGGCCCTGGCCGACCCCGAGCCCGAGACGATCAGGAGCGACGTGGCCCTGGCCGTCTCGGCCGGCCTCGACCTCCTGAGAGTCCATGCACACGTCGGCCGGCCCGAGCTTTACGACGCCGCCGACCGGGCCGGCCTGCTGCTGTGGCAGGACCTGCCCCTTCAGTGGGCCTACCACGGTGTGCGCCAGCAGGCCGTGCGGCAGGCCGGCCAGGCCGCTGACCTCCTCGGTCACCATCCCTCTGTCGCCATCTGGTGCGGCCACGACGCCCCGTACCCCTCCGGCCCCGCCCGCGGGACCGGGTCTGCGGGCATCGCCGCCGCCGCCCGAGCCGGCCGGCGCCTGCTGCCGTCGTGGAACCGGACGAGCCTCGACCGCTCCATCCGCCGCGCCCTGGAGAAGGCCGACAGCAGCCGGCCGGTCGTGGCGCACTCCGGGGTGCCACCCCACCCGGCGGGGGGCACGGACTCCCACATCCACCTGGGTTGGCGCCACGGCAACCTGGCCGACCTGCCGTCCACCCTGGCCCGCCTGCCGGTCCTGGCCCGGTGGGTCGGGGAGTTCGGCGCGCCGGCCGTCCCCGGCAGCGACGCCTTCATGGACCCGGAGCGATGGCCGGACCTCGACTGGGCCGGGCTGGCCCGCTCCCACGGGTTGGACAAGGAGGCGTTCGACCGCTGGCTGCCGCCGGCCGGCTACGACAGCCTCCCCGCCTGGCGCGCCGCCACCCAGTCCCGCCAGGCGGATCTGGTGCGCTTCTACGTCGAGACCCTCCGCCGCCTCAAGTACCGCCCAGCCGGGGGTTTCTGCCACTCGTTCCTGACCGACGCCCAGCCCGCCGTCAGCGCCGCTGTCGTGGACCACCGGCGGGTGGCAAAGCTGGCCCTACAGGCGCTGGCCGCCGCGTGTTCCCCCGTGATCGTGGTGGCCGACCGGCCGGCGGACCGCTACCGGGAGGGCGAACGCCTGGCCCTCGACGTCCATGTCGTCAACGACCGCCGGGTGGCCCTCGCCGGCCGGGTGATGGCTGTGCTCAGCGGGCCCGCGCTACACAAGAGGTGGGTATTCGCCGGCCACGTCGGTGCCGATTCCTGCACCCGGATCGGACGCATCGAGCACACTTGGGGGGCCGGCGCCGGGCCGGTCCAGGTCGACCTGCGGCTCGAGCTCGACGATCCCCCCGACCTGGCCGCGCTGACCAACTCCTACGGCAGCGTCGTGTCCTGAGCGGCTGGGTGACGGGCGGGCGCAGATGGGCCGCCCGCCCGCCCGTCTGTCCGCTGCGCTGGCCCGCGTGCCCGTGACGGTGGGCGGCTGCATCCGGCCCCCGCCAACTCCAGCCGGAGAAGCTCGGGTGGTTGCGATGGCGCTAGCGTGGGCCACGTGCCAATACGACCGCGACCGGCGGTTCCCGCTCGCTAACGGCACTCGCAGGCCAGGCCGTCGTCGACCCGGCCGTGGTAGATCTAGGGGGAGCATGGCCCGGTTTCTTTCGGCCGAGTGGTTCGACGAACTGGACCGGGTGGCCCCGGCCGGCGGGACAGGCGCCGGCCCCGGTCAGGCGCGGCCACTGGCCAACCAGGTCGTTACCGCTACGCCTGACGGCGAGGTCCGCTACCAGGTCGTGGTCAGCGACGCCGGCGTCGGGGTGCGCCGGCTGGCTCCCGGTGTCCCCCCACCTGGGTCGGCTCCCCTCACCTTCACCAGCGACTACACCACCGCCTCGGCCATCGCCCGCGGCGAGCTGTCGGCCCAGACCGCCCTGCTGGAAGGGCACCTGCGGGTTGCCGGCAACTCGACCGGCATGTCCGAGGATCTGGCCCAGCTGGCCGGCACCGACCTGGTACCCGCCGGAGTGCGGGCGACGACGACCTACTGATCGGGCGCGCGCAGACCCCGATGCCTGAAGACCCCGATGCCTGAAGACCCCGATGCCTGAAGACCCCGATGCCTGAAGACCCCGATGCCTGAAGACCCCGATGCCTGAAGACCCCGATGCCTGAAGACCCCGATGCCTGAAGACCCCGATGCCTG
>JBOGGP010000234.1:0-4080 GCA_050744105.1 Acidimicrobiales bacterium | reverse complement strand
GCTCCGGTGGTGGGACGGGCGGCCCCGGCGGCGGGACGGGCGGCCCCGGCGGCGGGACGGGCGGCCCCGGTGGTGGGGGGGGTGGCCCCGGTGGTGGGGGGGGTGGCCCCGGTGGTGGGGCGGGTGGCCCCGGCGGTGGGGGGTGAGCCCGGCATCGGGCCAGGAGGCGCTGGTTGCCCTCCAGGACATCGACACCTCGATCGACCAGCGCCGTCACCGGCGGGTCAACCTGGCCGAACGGGCCCAGCTGGCCGAGATAGAGCAGCTGGCACTGGCGGCGCGCACCGAGCTCGACGGCGCCGCCGCCGGGCGGGCCGCCATGGCCGGCCACCAGGCCGGCCTCGAGGCCGATCTGGCGGCTACCGAGGAGCGCATGGCTGCCGTCAGGGCTCGCCTGGCCGGCGGGGAGGTGGGCGCGGCCCGGGAGCTCTCCGCCCTGACCGAGAGCCTCGACCACCTCGGCAAACGGGCCTCGGACCTGGAGGACGCCGTCCTGGCGGCCATGGACGAGATCGCTCCTCTCGACCACAGGGTGGAAAAGCTGCGCTCGGAGATAGTTGGCCTGGCCGGCCGCCACCGGGCCCTGACCCGGGGGCTGCAGCAGGCCGAGGCCGGCGTCGACGCCGAGATCGCCGACCTGCAGTCGCGCCGGTCTCTCGCCACCGCCGGCGTCGATCCCGCCCAGCACACCTATTACGAGCAGCTGAGGCGCCGACTGGGTGGCGTGGCCGTGGCCCGCCTGGCCGGGTCCCGCTGCGACGGCTGCCACCTGACGCTGCCGGCAACCGAGATGGACCGCATTCGCCACCTTGGCCCCGACGAGGTGCTCCACTGCGACCACTGCTGGCGGTTCCTGGTGCGGCCCTAGACAACTCGGAGACGATCTGCACGGGTCCGTGCGGGCGCCGTCGAACCACCGCTGGCGACCCTCGAGGGCTCGGCGCTGAGGCAGGCCGGCGCGGTCCTGTCGGGCGGACCAGGATGCTTGTTGTGCACTACGGTACCCCTTAGCCGTACCTTGGTGCACAGTAGTGGTCCCAGAGCCTGGGTGACCCTTCCCCCGGGGGTCGGTGGGGACGGCGAGGACGGCGGCCATGGGTCCTGGCCGGCGGCCGGCGGGTGTCGGCCGGTTTGTTGTTAGCCTTCCTAAGAGGATGCCTGGGCGCCAGCTGGTGAGGACCACGTTCTCGTCGCTGCGGGTGAGGAACTTCCGCCTCTACTTTGGGGGCCAGGCGATGTCGCTGGTGGGGACCTGGATGCAGAGCGTGGGACAGTCGTGGCTGGTCCTCGAGCTGACCGGATCAGGGATCGACCTGGGCCTGGTGGTGGCCCTCCAGACCCTGCCCATCCTGGTGCTCGGGCCGTTCGGGGGCATCCTGGCCGACCGCTTCGGCAAGTACCGAATCCTGTGGTGGACGCAGGCGGCGGCCGGGCTGCAGGCCCTGGTCCTCGGCGCCGCCGTGCTCGGGGGGGTGGTGAGGCTGTGGATGGTCTTCGTCCTGGCCGTGGGCCTGGGCCTGGTCAACATGGTGGACAACCCGGCCCGCCAGAGCTTCCTGGTCGAGATGGTCGGCCCCTCCGAGCTGCGCAATGCGGTGACCCTCAACTCGGTGATGGTCAACCTGGCCCGGGTGGTGGGGCCGGCCGTCGCCGGCGTGCTGATCGTCGGGGTGGGCATCGCCTGGTGCTTCGTGATCAACGCCGCCTCCTTTGCCTTCGTGCTCGCCGCCCTGGCGGCCATGCGCCGGGACGAGTTGGTCCCCGGGCCGCGGAGCCGCCGCCTCCGAGGTCAGCTGACCGAGGGCCTGCGCTACGTGGCCCGCACCCCGGTCCTGCGGGACGCCCTGCTGATGATGGCCCTGGTCGGCTGCCTGGCCTACGAGTTCCAGGTCACGTTACCGTTGGTTGCCCGCTACACCTTCCACGGCAGTTCGGAGACCTACGGCGCCCTGATCGCCTTTATGGGGGCCGGAGCCGTCGTCGGTGGCCTGGTGGCCGCCGGCCGCCCGGGGGTCGGCCAGCGCCGGCTGGTGCGGGCCGCGGTCGCGTTGGGCGTCGTCATCGTGCTGGCCGCCGTGGCCCCCGATCAGCTGGCCGAAAAGGTCGCCCTGGTGGGAGTGGGCGCCTGCTCGGTCACCTTCCTGTCGCTTGGCAACACCACGCTGCAGCTGAGCGCCGACCCAGCCATGCGGGGCCGGGTCATGTCGCTCTGGTCGGTGGCCTTCTTGGGCTCGACTCCGGTTGGAGGACCCCTCGTGGGCTGGGTGGGCAGCGAGGCCGGCCCGCGCTGGAGCCTGGCGGTGGGCGGGCTGGCCACGCTGTTGGCCGCCGCCGTCGGCTACCTGAGCCTGAGACGGCGCCTGCCACACGGTGGCCGGGGGGACACGGTGGCCGGAACGGCTCGGGCCGGACCGGTGGAGGAGGTGGAGGCGTCAGGCGGCAAGCCCGCCGCTGGCGTCGGAGCCAGCACGGGCGTCGGAGCCAGCACGGGCGTCGGAGCCAGCACGGAGGCGGGCCTCGGCCTCGAGCCGCTCGGGCGGCCCGGGGAAGAGTGCCTCGAGGGTGGAGAAGCCCGCGGTGGCCGCCAACCTGACGGCCGGCGCCGCCGGAGGAAACCACGGCAGGTGGTACAGGCGGCGCACCCGGCGGGGCAGCAGGCCGACGGCGGCGGCGTCGAGCACCGCCCACACCGGGCGTAGCGCAAGCGGCAGGGGAGGGGTGAGGACCGCCCACTTCGCCTCCTGGGCCAGGGGGGAGGCGACCAGGGGGGCCGAGCCCAGGTAGTCCCTGAGATCGCCCATCGTCGTCGGGACGAGATCCGCCGGGCAGCCCACCAGCTCGGCCATGCGGACCATCTCGACCAGGTAGCGGTCGGCGTCGGCCCAGGACAGGCCTCCCCCGTACGAGCGCTTGGCGAGTACCAGGGAGTGGACGAGCACGTTGTGGACCCAGGCCAGCAGATCGGGTTGGCCGGCGTAGTAGGTACCTCCGGTTACCGGGTCGGTGCCGCGCACCCGGCGGTGCATCCGCCGCACCACCGCGGCCGCCGCTTGGGCGTGGGCCGTGCTGGCGAAGGTGACGGTGGAGATGAAGCGGGCCGTGCGCTGGTAGCGGCCCCAGGTGTCGGTGCGAAAGTCGGAGTGCTGGTCGACGCCGGCCAGGGCCAGGGGATTGAGGGCCTGCACGAGCAGGGCCGCCATCCCGCCGACGATCATGGCCGGGTCGCCGTTGACCCTCCAGGTGACCGACCCTGGCCCGAACAGCCCGGCGTCTGCGGAGCGGGGAGTGGCCATCTCCCCATACTGCCCCGCTCACCCTGGATCCGGCTCAGCCTGGATCCGGCTCAGCCTGGATCCGGCTCAGCCTGGATCCGGCTCAGCGGAGAGCGGCGTGGTCCGGCGAGCCGACCCGCTGGGGCAGTCCGAGAGCCCGTTGCACGGAGCGAACCGCCTTTGCCTGCTCGGCGCCCACCAGGGTGACGACCATGCCGTGCGCCCCGGCCCGTCCCGTGCGGCCCGAGCGGTGCACGTAGTCCTTGGCGTCAGCGGCGGCGTCGAAGTGGACGACGCAGGCCACGTCGTCGACGTGGATGCCCCGGGCGGCCACGTCGGTGGCCACCAGGGCCTGGATGCGGCCGGAGCTAAACGCGGCCAGGGCCCGCTGGCGCTGGGGCTGGGTGCGGCTCCCATGTATGGGGGCGGCCAGCACGCCGGCGGCGCTCAGCCGCCTGGTGAGCCGGTCGGCCCCATGGCGGGTCCGGCAGAACACCAGCGCCGGGGCGTGGGCGGTCACCAGACCAGCGGTCAGGCCCACCCGTTCGGTGGCCTCGGCTCTCCAGAAGACGTGGCGGACCTCTCCCGACGAGCGGTCAGCCTCGACGTCGTGGCGGCGGGGAGCACGTTGGTAGCGCCGGACCAGGACGTCGACGTCCCCGTCGAGGGTGGCCGAGAACAGCAGGGTCTGGCGGGATGCGGCGGTGGCGTCGAGCAGCCTGCGGACCGCCGGCAGGAAGCCCATGTCGGCCATGCGGTCGGCCTCGTCCACCACCACCAGGTCGGTGCCGGCCAGCGACAGGTCGCC
>JBOGGP010000233.1:0-4097 GCA_050744105.1 Acidimicrobiales bacterium | reverse complement strand
CCCCGGCACCGGCCACCCCGGCACCGCCGGCCACCCCGCCGGCCCGAGCCGCCTGGCCGCCGGCTGGGACCACGTCGTGGCCGTAGCCACCACCCTCGTCGTCCTGGCCGTCCTCGTCACTGTCCCCGGCGGGTGCGGGCCAGCAGGCACCGGGACCGGCCGTGCAGCTGCGGGGGACAGGCCGGCCGGCGGGTCCGGGAGCGGCACGGCGCCTCCGGTCAGATCCACCCGTGCCACCTCGCCGGCGCCGGTCCACCCGCCCTATCCCGTCGCCGAGGTCACCGTGGCGCTGGTCGACACCAGCCGGCCGACGGTCAGCGGCGGGGACACCATCAGCCCTCACCGGGCCCTGACCACGCTGGTGTGGTCACCAGCGGTGCCGGGGAGGTGGCCCCTGGTGGTCTTCGGCCACGGCTTCCAGGTCGGCCCCCCGCCGTACGAGACCCTGCTGCGATCATGGGCGGCGGCCGGGTTCGTGGTGGCCGCTCCCGAGTTCCCCCTCACCGACGAGGCGGTGGCCGGCGCCTCCCTGGACGAGAACGACATCCAGAACCAGCCCGCCGACGTCCGCTTCGTCGCCGACGCCCTGATCGCCACCGCCAGCCCGCTGTCCTCGCACATCGACCCCACCCGGGTGGCGGTGGCCGGCCACAGCGACGGGGCGGCCACCGCCCTCGACGCCAGCATCACCACGCCGCCGCCGGGGATGCCGGCGTTCCGGGCGGTGATCGCCATGTCGGTCGCCCCCCTGATCGGGCTGTCCAGCACCGGCAACCCCCCGATCCTGGTTACCCAGGGCGACGCCGACACCGTCAACGATCCGAGCCTGGGCTACCAAACCTGGGACCGGGCCGCCTCGCCGAAGTACCTCGACGTGCTCCGCGGTGGATCCCACCTGGCCCCCCTCGAGGCTGGCAGCGCCTGGCTACCCGGGATCGAGGCGGTGACGGTGGCCTTCCTCGACGCCTTCGTGGCCGGCGACGGCCCGGTGTCGGCCATCGCCGCCGCCGGCGCCTCCTCCCCCGGGCTGGCCAGCCTCCGCAGCGGCTGAACGACGACCACCACGCCAGCCCGACCGGTAGCCTGGAGCCCTGTGAGCCAACCCGACCCCGTGAGCCAGGACACCCGGGCCGCCGGCGCACTGCTCACCGAGATCGACCACGTCGGGATCGCGGTGAGGGACCTCGACGCCGCCGTCGACTTCTACCGGCGGGCCTTCGGGGCTGCGGTGGCTCACCGCGAGACACTGTCCGGCGACGGAGTCGACGAAGCCCACCTGGCCGTGGCCGACTCCTACGTGCAGCTCCTGGCGCCGAGCGGCGCCGGCTCCCCTCTGCTGCGCTTCCTGGACGCCAGGGGCGAGGGCGTCCACCACGTGGGCTACCGGGTGACCGACTGCGCGGCGGCCCTGTCGGCGGCGCGGGCGGCCGGCGCCCAGCCGGTCGACGCCTCCCCCCGGCCCGGCTCGCGGGGCACGACGGTGGCCTTCCTGCACCCGAGGCACTCCTTCGGCACCCTCATCGAGCTGGTCCAAGAAGCGCCCCAGGGGCAGGCGGCCTCGGAGAAAGGCCTCCCCCGATGACCAGGACCCTCTCGGGGGAGACGACTGTCAAGTCGAACGATCCTTGCTGGTGCGGCAGTGGCCGCAAGTACAAGCGCTGCCATCGGGCCCTGGAGGGCAAGGTCCTGCCTGGACGGGTCAGCCCCGGCCGACCGGTGCCCGCCGGCATCGGCCGGCCCGACTACGCGACCACGGGAACCCCCGGTCGCCGCCACGAGGACATGGTCAAGGCACCCGAGACCATCGAGGCGATGCGCCGGGCCGGGCGGGTGGCCGCCGAGGTGCTGGCCGTCACCGCCGCCGCCGTGGCCCCCGGCACCACCACCGACGAACTGGACCGGGTCGCCCACCAGGCCTACCTGGAGCGGGGCGCGTACCCGAGCCCGCTCAACTACAACGGCTTTCCCAAGTCGGTGTGCACCTCGGTCAACGAGGTCATCTGCCACGGCATACCCGACGACCGACCCCTCGTCACCGGCGACATCGTCAACATCGACGTCACCGCGTACCTGGGCGGGGTGCACGGGGACACCAACGCCACCTTCTTTGTGGGCGAGGTGGACGAAGAGTCGCGGGCCCTGGTCGAGGTGGCCCGCCAGTGCCTCGAGCTGGGCATCGCCGCCGTGGTCCCGGGCCGGCCCATCTCCGCCATCGGCCGGGCGATCGAAGACCACGCCCGGCCCAAGGGCTACGGGGTGGTGCGGCATTTCGTGGGCCACGGCATCGGCGAGCAGTTCCACATGGCCCCGACCGTCCCCCACTACTACGACCCGGCGGCCACCACGGTCATGGTCCCGGGCATGACCTTCACCATCGAGCCCATGATCACCCTGGGGGCGACCCAGGAGAGGATGTGGACCGACCACTGGACGGCGGTCACCGCCGACGGGCGCCGCACCGCCCAGTTCGAGCACATGATGGTCGTGACCGACGACGGCGTCGAGGTCCTGACCAGTGCGCCTGGCCTGCCCGGCTAGGTGATCGGCAGGAGCAGGCTGAAGGCGGTCAGCCCACCCGGGTCGCCCCGTCGATGCTGCCAAAGCCGAATATGGGCTCCACCCGTACCAGGGCTCCGGTATGGGGGGCGTCGACCATCAGGCCGGCACCCAGGTAGATGCCCACGTGTCCCAGGCCGTCGAAGAAGATCAGATCCCCCGGCAATGCCGCCGTCAGCGGGATCTGGATGGTGTCGGCCCACTGGGCGCCGGTGAAGTGAGGCAGGCCGATCCCGGCGGCGGCGTAGGCGTAGGCCACCAGGCCCGAGCAGTCGAAGCTGCCGGGGCCGGCGGCCCCGTAGACGTAGGGCTTGCCCACCTGGGCCAGGGCCACCGCCACCGCCGCTCCCGCGGCCGAGGTGGGAGCCGGCACGCTCAGGCTGACTCCGGGTGAGCTCGCCGGGCCGGCGACGGGCGAGCTGCCCGCCGGAGCGGCGAGGGGCGAGCTGCCCGCCGGAGCGGCGGGGGGCGAGGGGGACCCCAACCCGAGGCCGGAGCCACCACCGGCCGGCCCGGCTGCCTGGGCCTGGGCGGCGGCCGCCTGCTGGGCGGCGACCTGGGCGTTGTAGGCCGCCTCCTGGACGGCCTTGAGGCGGGCGGCGGCGGCGGCCTGGGCGGCCGCCACCAGGGAGGCGATCTGCCCGTTGACGGTGTCCAGCGTGGCCTGGGCCTGCCCCTCGGCGACCACCACCGCCTGGCGTCGCCCGGCGAGGGCGTCGGCGGCACTGGCTGCGTCTTTCTCCGCCTGGTTGAGGGTGATCTGCTGGTCGGCGACGTCGCGTTCGGCTGCCCGGTAGCGGTCCAGTGCGTCGGTTTGAGTCCCGGTCGCCACCTTGAAGTAGGACTGGGCCACCAGGGGGTCGACGGCCGCCCCGCTCACCACAGCAGGGGGGTGGAAGCCGCCTGAGGTGTACTCGTGCACCGCCTCGTTGGTCACGGCCCCCTTCACCCGGTCGGCGGAGGCGGAATCGGCCGCCAGCTGGGCCTTGGCCGCCGTCACCTGGGCCTGGACCTGGCCGAGGTGGAGCTGGGCGGCGTCGTACTGGTTGGAGAGAGCCTCGACCTGGATCTGCTGGGCAGAGATTTTCTGGGCGAGGGCGGCAGCCTGGGCCCGGTCGTCGCCAAGCGGGTCAGCACCCGCCGGCCCCCCGACCGGCACGATCACTGACAGCGGTGCGCAGAGCATGACCGCCCCGACTAACAGAGCCCGCGGCCGCCCCCGTGGAGAGGCCTCGTCGCGGTCCATTGGCCAATGGAGCCTAGGGAACAAAACGCCCACGGGTCAAATACCCACCCATGGTGGCGATCAAACCACGCCCACCCTCGTGGACCCCAGGGCGTGACTGTGCCAGGCTCGGGGTGGGCGAGCCGGGACGGCCCCAGCCAAGGAGGTCGAGAATCGAGGTTCATGTGATCGACGGGACCTACGAGCTGTTCCGGCATCACTTCGCCATGCCCTCGCACCGCATCGAGGTGGGTCATGGAGGCGGGGAGATGGAGGTCGCCGGCGTGCGCGGCGTGCTCGGTTCGATGCTGGCCCT
>JBOGGP010000232.1:0-4098 GCA_050744105.1 Acidimicrobiales bacterium | reverse complement strand
CGTCACCCGGGCGGCGCCCAGGCCCCGACGCCGCCCCGCCCCCTCCCCTGGTGCCGGGCCGTGTGCCCCCGGGGTCACCGGGTCACCGGTCACCGGGTCACCGGTCACCGGGGCACCGGTCACCGGGGCACCGGGTCACCGGGGAGCTGCGGCGCTGTGGTCGCCGGGGGCGTGGTAGCTCTCGGTGTCGTCGGGAAACCCTCCCTGCCTCACGTCGGAGGCCCACCGGGCCAGGGCGGCGGTGGCGTCGGACCTGAGGTCGGCGTAGCGGCGCACGAACCTCGGCACCTCCCGCCCGTCCAGGCCCAGGACGTCGTGGAAGACCAGCACCTGGCCGTCGCACCACGGCCCGGCCCCGATCCCGATGGTCGGCACGGGCACCGCCGCGGTCACCTCCCGGGCGACGGAGCCGGGCACCGCTTCGAGGACGATGGCGAAGCATCCGGCGCCGGCCAGGGCCACGGCGCCGGCCATGAGGTCCCCCGCCGACGCCGGATCCCGAGCCTGGACCGGGTAGCCGCCCAGGCGGCGCACCGACTGTGGGGTGAGGCCGAGGTGGCCCATTACCGGGATCTCGGCGTCGAGGAGGGCGGCGATCACCGCCAGGCGCCGGCCACCGCCCTCCAGCTTGACGGCGGCGGCGCCGGCCCGCACCAGCCGGCCGGCGTTGGCCACGGCGTCGGCCGTCCCGGTGTGGTAGCTGAGCCAGGGCAGGTCGGCTACCACCAGGGGCCGGGGGCCGGCTCGGGCCACGGCGGCCACGTGGTGGACCATGTCGTCGACGGTCACCGCCAGGGTGTCGTGGTAGCCGAGGACGGTGTTGGCCACCGAGTCGCCCACCAGGATGACGTCCACCCCGGCATCGCTGGCGATGCGGGCGCTCGGCGCGTCGTAGGCGGTGACCATCACCAGCGGGTCGCCGCTCGACTTGCGGGCCTGCAGGCCGGGGACGGTGAGCCCGGCGCCGGTCATGGCGCCGGCCGGCGGGCCGGGTCGGCCACCTCGGTGGCCGGGCGGTAGAGGAGCGACCCGCCGTCGACGAACTCCGCTGACTTTTCCTGCATGCCCAGCTCGATCGCCACCTGGGTGTCGACCTGGTGGTCCCTGGCGTAGGCCCGCAGGTCGTGGCTGATCCGCATGGAGCAAAACTTGGGCCCGCACATGGAGCAGAAGTGGGCGGTCTTGGCCGGCTGGGCCGGCAGCGTCTCGTCGTGGTAGGCCCGGGCGGTGTCGGGGTCCAGCGACAGGTTGAACTGGTCCTCCCAGCGGAACTCGAAGCGGGCCTTGGACAGGGCGTCGTCCCACGACTGCGCCCCAGGATGGCCTTTGGCCAGGTCGGCGGCGTGGGCGGCGATCTTGTAGGCGATCACCCCCGCCTTGACGTCGTCCCGGTCGGGCAGGCCCAGGTGCTCCTTGGGGGTGACGTAGCAGAGCATGGCCGTGCCGAACATGCCGATGGTGGCTGCGCCGATGGCCGAGGTGATGTGGTCGTAGGCCGGGGCCACGTCGGTGGTGAGGGGGCCGAGGGTGTAGAACGGCGCTTCGTGGCAGGCGTCGACCTGGATGTCGACGTTCTCCTTGATCTTGTGCAGGGGGACGTGGCCGGGACCTTCGACCATGACCTGGACGTCGTGGTGCCAGGCAACCTCGGTCAGCTCTCCGAGGGTGCGCAGCTCGGCCATCTGGGCCCCGTCGTTGGCGTCGGCGATCGACCCCGGCCTGAGCCCGTCGCCCAGCGAGAAGGCCACGTCGTAGGCGGCGAAGATCTGGCACAGCTCCTCGAAGTGGGCGTAGAGGAAGTTCTCGCGGTGGTGGGCCAGGCACCAGGCGGCCAGGATCGACCCTCCCCGGCTGACGATGCCGGTCAGGCGGCCGACGGTGAGGGGCACGTAGCGCAGCAGGACGCCGGCGTGGACGGTCATGTAGTCGACGCCCTGCTCGCACTGCTCCACCACGGTGTCCCGGTAGACCTCCCAGGTCAGGTCCTCGGCCACCCCGTCCACCTTTTCCAGGGCCTGGTAGATGGGCACGGTGCCGATTGGCACCGGGGAATTGCGGATTATCCACTCGCGGGTGGTGTGGATGTCGGCACCGGTGGAGAGGTCCATCACCGTGTCGGCCCCCCAGCGGGTGGCCCAGGTCAGCTTCTCGACCTCCTCGTCGATCGACGAGGTGACCGCGGAATTTCCGATGTTGGCGTTGACCTTGACCAGGAAATGGCTGCCGATCAGCATCGGCTCGCTCTCGGGGTGGTTGACGTTGGCGGGCAGGATGGCCCGTCCCCGGGCCACCTGGTCGCGGACCACCTCGGGGTCCATCCCCTCTCGCACGGCGGCGAACTGCATCTCGGAGGTGACCAGCCCCCGGCGGGCGTAGGCCATCTGGGTCACTGCCGCCCCGGTGGCCTGGCGGGGCCGGCGGGTGGCGGGGAACGGGCGAGCGGCATCAGGGCGCCGGGCCGCCGCCCGGCCGTCGTCGCGCCGGGTGGCCCGCCGGCCCTCGACCTCCCCGGTGTCCTGGCGCTGCTCGATCCAGGGCAGGCGTAACGCCGGCAGGCCCACCTGGGGGTCGCTCCCCGGCCCGCCGGTGTCGTAGAGCAGCACCGCCTCCCCGCTGGTCAGGGTCACCTCGGTGGCGGGCACCCTGATCCCGCCGGGGCCATGGCGGAAGATCCGGTGGCGGGCAGCGGTGGGGGCAGGGACATCTGTCTCGGTCATGGTTCCTCGATTCGAGTGCTCGGATGGACGCGCCGGTGCGGCCAGGCCAACGTCACAGCGCCAGCAGCCCGTCGGGGGTGGTGCTGGCCGCGCCGTACAGCCGGCGGGGGATGCGCCCGGCCCGGGCGGCCAGCCGTCCGGCCCGCACCGCGTTGGCCATGGCCTCGGCCATCACGACCGGGTGCCGGGCCCGGGTCACCGCCGAGGCCACCAGGACGCCGTCACAGCCCAGCTCCATGGCCAGGGTGGCGTCGGAGGCGGTGCCGACGCCGGCGTCGAGGACGACCGGTACCCCGACGGCTTCCCGGATGATGGCCAGGTTGTAGGGGTTGCGGATCCCCATCCCGCTGCCGATCGGGGAGCCGAGGGGCATGACGGCGGCACAGCCGATCTGGGCCAGCCGGCGGGCCGTCACCGGGTCGTCGTTGGTGTAGGCCAGGACCTCGAAGTCGAGGGCTACCAGCTGCTCGGCGGCGTCGAGCAGCTCGACGGCGTCGGGCAGCAGGGTGTGGTCGTCGGCCACGACTTCGAGCTTCACCCAGTCGGTCTCGAAGGCGTCCCGGGCCGCCTGAGCGGTGAGGACCGCCTCGCGGGCGGTGTAGCAGCCGGCCGTGTTGGGCAGCACCCGGACCCCGCTGCGGTCGCACACGTCGAGGACCGAGCCCGACAGCCCCGGCGTCACCCGGCGCAGGGCCACGGTGACCACGGCGGTGCCCGAGGCCCGGATGACCCCCTCGAGCACGGCCATGCTCGGGGCCCCGCCTGTCCCCAGGATCAGCCGGGAGCCGAGCGACTCCCCGGCGATGACGAAGGGGTCGTCCATCAGCAGCCTCCCTGCACGGCGTGCAGCACCTCTATGCGGTCGCCGGTGGCGACCACCGTGAGCGTCCAGGCGCTGCGGGCCACCACCACGGCGTTCTGGGCCACGGCGATGCCCCGAGGGCCGCGGCCGAGCTCGGCCACCAGGTCGGCCACCGTCGTACCGGGCCGGAGCTGGCGGGGCTCACCGTTGACGGTGACTGCAACGGAACCGGCGCCGGGGTCGAGGTGGCCGGCGACGGCCTCCCGCTCGTCCCCCTCCGGGGCCGGGGCCGCCTCCCGGTCCGGGTCGGAGCCGGGCCGTTCACCAGCGGGGAAGGCCTCGGGGCCGTGGTTGCCGGTCACGAGAAGCGGGCCCGGGTGAAGGCTCCGGCCGGCCCGGTCACGGGCTGGCCCAGCAGGCACGACTCGAGGGCGTCGGCCGTCACCGGGGTGAGCAGGACCCCGTTTCGGTGGTGGCCGGTGGCCAGCAGCAGGCCGGCCACCGTGGTCGGGCCGAGGATCGGGCCGTTGTCGGGGGTTCCCGGGCGGAGGCGGGCGATTGCCTCGACCAGCTCCAGCT
>JBOGGP010000231.1:0-4235 GCA_050744105.1 Acidimicrobiales bacterium | reverse complement strand
GCCCTCAAGAGCCTCGGGCCAGATGCCCTGGCCACCGCCGGCCACCGGCTGGGCGAGGTCCGGGTCACCTTCACCAAGAAGCGGGCCCACATCGCCTACGAGCGCTCCTATAGGGGGTGGCTAGCTCCCTGGGCCTTCCCCGCCACCCTGCGGCTCACCGCTCACCTGCGGGCCTCGTCTGGACTCTCGGACCTCTTCCTCGGCCTGCGCCCGAGCAAAGAAGATGGAGAAGCCCGCCGGTTCGAGTTCAACCGCTATGGCGGGCTGGCGGCCTGGATGAGGCGCCAGGGCGTCGCCGAGGAGGTGTCGATGCCCCACACCTATGGCCGCCTGCGCAAGGCAGCGGTGGCTGACGCCGTGGACAGGGACCCGGTCGGCTATCGGCGGGACCGGGCCAACCACGCCACCGAGACCCTGTTCGCCCACTACCTGACCTCGGAGGCGACCAAGAACCGCCAGGGGGCCAAGCTGACCCTCAGGGTGAAGACCCTGTTCGACGCGGCGATGACCGGCGAGGGGACCAAGGGACCGACGGTGGTCGATGACTCAGCGCTCGCCCTTCTCGGCGCTGGTCACCACTCCCCGGGGCTGGCGGTCGACACGGCCGAGCGCCTCGTGGCCAACGAGCTGGATGGGCCCCTGGCCGCCTGTCGGGATCCCCTGTCCTCGCCCCATGCCCCGGCCGGGCAGGTGTGCCCGTTCTCTGCCAACGGGGCCTGCTACCGCTGTCCCAACGCCTTGATCACCAAGCGCCATGTCCCGGCGATCCTCGGCCTGCTGGAGGCCATCGATCCTGCCCGTGCCGGTGACCTGGCTATATGGTCCCAGAGCTGGGAGGACATCTACGTCTTCCTCACCACCGCCGCCCTGCCCGCCCTGGGCGTGGACACCATCGAGCACCATGACCAGGGGAAGACCTGCCCGATCGACCCCGGCGTGCGCAACCAGCCCAGGAACGCCCATGCCCATGCCCAGCCCTGACCCTGTCGTCCAGCCCTCACCGGGCTCGTCGCCAGGATCGGGCTACTTCGCCGACGACGACCAGCCCATCGCCGGTGGCGCCTCGTTGTTCGTGGATGACCGCTGGGACCTCACCCCGATCTGCCATCGCCAGAGCCTGGCCGCTCGGACTCTCAACTTCGCCACCGTTCCTAACGGCTGGCGCCTGGCGGCCAAGGAGGTGAGCGCCACCCTGCTCAACCCGGTCCATCCCGCCGTCCTGCGCCGACACGTCGTGCGCCGGGCCCGACCGGCCAAGGCGGGGACGGTCCTGCTCCAGCTCGGCTATGTCCGGAGCCTGGCCCGATGGGCGGCGGGCCATGGCGTGCCGGCCCCGAGCGCCTGGGCGCCGCGCCACACCGCTGAGCTGCTGGCCGAGGCTCCACAGCTCGGTCCCGCCCTGCTCACCGGCCGCCTGCAGGCTCTCCGGTTGCTCTGGGAGCTCAACCCCGTCATCAGTGGGGGCGGGCTGAAGGAGGACCCACTCAACGGGCACGGCCCCTCCTCCCTGGCCGGAAGGCCCAGCCTCGAGTGCCGGACCTCCCCGCTGGCCTTCGAGACCTGGTCGGCCGCCCTGCGGGCCGCCTGGAAGCTGGTCGAGCTGTGCTCCGGTGAGCTCCTGGCGGCGCGACGGACATGGAAGACTCTCCCAGCCCGTGGTCGACCCGGCTCTACCTCCACCCTGGAACGGGTCGACACGAGCCTCGCAGCCGGCTACCGGGTGCCGCTTCACACCGGCGTCGGCCACTGGCGATCCGTCCGTGGCCAGCTCAACAAGGAGTTGTTGTGCCGGCAGCTCGACTTGCCCTCGCACCACCACTGGGCCCGTCGATCGAGCAACAAGTCGCTCATCGCGCTGATCGACGAGTGTGCCAACAACCCCATCAGGAGCCTGCTCGGGGGCGTGTGGGAGCCCACCGTCACCTTCCCCGGTCCCGACGGCGAGCCGCGGCTGTGGGTGGAGGAGCTGGGGATCGGCGAGATCGATCACCTGACGTCGGTCCTCCGGGGGGCCTGCTACGTGGTGCTGGCCGCTCTCACCGGTATGCGGGACTCGGAGATCCAAAGCCTGCGCCGTGGGGCGACGGGCACCGTGATGGTGGACGGCCATGGCGAGGTCGTCACCATCCGAGGCGTGCAGTTCAAAGGAGAGCGCTCGGCCCATGGCCGGGAGCGCAGCTGGTACGCCATCGACCCCGTGGCCCGGGCCATCGAGGTGCTCACCAGCCTCGCCGTTCACGACCAGCTGCTCTTCGCTCCCCTCTCCAGCGGCGGGGAGCCGGGAGGACACGGACCCACCGGCGGCAGGCCCAGTGCCTATGTCCCCAGCCGAGACATCGGGCGCTTCGTGGCCTGGGTCAACGCCGATCGGGAGACCCGGATCGGCCGGGGCTGGGGAGTGGGCGAGTCGATCGACCCGGGTGATGGCCCTATCAATCAGCGGGTGCTGCGCCGGTCCTTCGCCGTCTATGCCGCCACCTACCCCGAGGCCGAGATCGGGCTCGGCATCCAGCTCGGTCACGCCGCCTTGCGCATGACCTCTGGCTACTACAGCGACTCCACCCGCCAGACCGCGGCCATGATCGAGGACGAGCGGGTCAAGGTCGTGAGCGACAACCTTCGAGACGTGCTCCAGCCCGATGCCCCACTCGACGGCCCGGGCGCCGAGCGCCTGCGGGCCTTCCGGGCCGAGGTGAACGCCGACCCGGCGATCCTCCCTCGCCGGCTCCGGGGCCTCGCCTCCTCCTACCACCTGGGCACGCTCAACGACTGCTTCTACGACTCCGACACCGCTCGCTGCGGCACTGACGGCCCCCACCTGACAGAAGCGGCGTGCCGTTCGACGGCCTGCCCCAATGCCGTGGAGACCACCCATCATCTCCCGGGCTGGGAGCGCCTCCTCGCCGACCAGGAGGAGCTGGCCGAGACCGTCAGCCATCCTGCGCTGCTGGGCCGCCTGGAGGCTGACATCAAAGAGACCCGGGCTCAGGTGGTCCGGCTCCGCCGGAGGAAGGACAGCGAATGACCACCGAGGTCCCGGTCACCGACGACACCATCGGGCGCATCCGAGCAGCTCTCGACATGATGATCGTCGATCCCTCGGCCAGGCGGACCAAGCGAGAGGTGGAGCGGCTCTCGGGCTTGTCCCATGACACCGTGGCCCGCGCCTTCCGCCAGGACCGCCAGGGCCGACACGGCATTGTGGCCCGTTACGAGACCCTCACCGGGGCCGATCTGGACCGGCGCAGCGACCATAGGCGGGAGCTGGACGAGCGTGACCAGAAGATCCGCCACCAGGAGCGGCGCATTCGGGAGCTGCACGCGACCGTCGACCGCTACGCCACGACCATCTTCGTCCTCCGCCGCCAGCTCGAGGCGGCTTCCCACCCCGAGGTCACGCTGACCCCGTTCGCACCCCCGAGGTCCTCGGCCAGGCGTCGCCCGCGCTCACGCCCGTCGTCCTCCGTGTAGCGCGCCGTGGCGCCAGACCGAGGGAGCACACAGCCGAGCCGAGGACAAGCTCGGTCCGGTCCCACGGAGATCCCGAGTGTCCGATTCAGCCGGTACCGTGTGTCGGCCGCCGTCCGGCCAGTGGCGCAGAACAGTCAGAAAGACACGGGGGGTTACTACAGTTCGCAGCAGCTCTGCTGGGCTCAGGGTCTCGTTGGTGACGAAGGGGAAGCAGCCGTCGCTCGGGGCGTCGGCGGCGACGGCGTCGGAGTCGACGGTGACGGTGAGGGAGAACCGGCGACGCTCGACCCGCCGATATCGGGTGTCCTTCCCCGGGCGTCCTCTGTGCTCCTGGCGGTGCTCGACGTCGATCGTCTCGCCCACCTCGACACGCACCCAGCGTGTGGCGCCAGCTTCGGCAAGCACCGAGACGGCCGCGTCTTCGGCGGCGGTCTTCGAGCGGATCTGGCAGCGGGTGGAGGCCAGCTTGGCTGCCAGCTCGGCGAGCCCGGCCCGTGCCCGTTCGATGCGGTTGGCCCGGGCGGCGGCGTCTTGGTCGCGCTTTTGCGATGAACGGATCCAGCTGATTCGGTAGCCCTCGGCGGAAGGGCTGGGCGCCTCGGCGGCCCAGTAGATCTCCTCGGGGTCGGATCTGCGCCGTCCGGGACGGCGGGCGATCTCGGCCCATGGGACCTGACCGGCAGCGATCCAGGCCCTGCCGAGCTCGTCCTCTTTGCGGCTGCGGGGCAAGATGGTGAGGAACCTGCCGCCGGCCCGAGCGATGT
>JBOGGP010000230.1:0-4245 GCA_050744105.1 Acidimicrobiales bacterium | reverse complement strand
GCCGCCGTCCTCCGGCTCCTCGCCCTCCTCGCCGCCAGCCTGGCTGGCCGCTGCCTGGTCCTCGTGGGCCTGGTTGTCGGGGGGCTGGCTCCCCCGGACCCGGCCCTCGTCGTAGGGGTTGGTCACGGCGTCGTAGGGGTTGGGCTCTCCCGGCGGCTCGCCGGCAGCCCCGGCAGCCCCGGCTGCGCCGGCAGCCCCGGCAGCCCCGGCTGCGCCGGCAGCCCCGGCCGTGACGGCTGCGCCGGCGGTGCCGGTGCCGGGCCCGAAGAAGGCCTGGAAGCGGGCCTCCTCCTCGTCCTCGCCGACCCCGGCGAGGGCTCCCCCCGCCGGGGCCCCGGACAACCGGCTGCTCAGGTCGATCGGCGCCCCGGGCACGATGGCGCCCATGGCCGGCCCCAGGTCGGCGGCGGCCTCCAGCTGGGCGGCACGGGTCTGGCAGCTGGCACAGCCGATGACGTGGTCGTCGACGGCACCGGCCTCGCGCAGGGGGAGCTGGCCGACGACGTAGCGATCGAGGCGGTCGTTGCCGGGGCAGTTTGCCGACTGCGGTCTCGTCACCAGGGCCCGCCGGCCCCGGTCGAGGAGGGCCAGGGTGCCTGAGACGTTGGTGCCGAGCACGGCGGCGGTGGCCCGGAGGGACAGGCCGGCCCGCTGGACCAGCCACAGGGCGGCCCGCTCGTCGCGCTCGAGCGACCAGAAGGCGGCGTCGAACGTCCCCGGCCTGCCTCTCACCCGCGGCGGTGGAGCGTCGTCGGCGGTGATCTGGGTCCAGGTGGCCTGCAGCAGGCCGGAGCCACGCCGGCGCCGCCGGCGAACGGCCCCAGCCAGGACCGCCGTGGCGGCGTCGGGCTCGGGGGCGCCCACGTAGGCCAGCTGCCAGGCGGCTCCGAGGTCGGCCGCCGTCACATCATCGGGCATTCCGCGTACATCGTAGCCGTCGGACTTGACGACGGTCGGAGGCACGGCGTTGTCTGGCGGGATGAGTGCCCACGGCAACCGGCCCGGGTCCCGGGGGGCGCCACTTCCGGCTGGTTTCGCCAGCCTGTGGGTGACAGTGGCCGTCGACCTGGTCGGCTTCGGGATCGTGCTGCCCATCCTGCCGATCTACGCCAAGCGGTTCCACGCCTCGTCCTTCGAGGCGGCCATGCTGGTGGCGGCGTTCTCGGCTGCCTCGTTCGTCGCCTCGCCGTTGTGGGGCCGGCTCTCGGACCGCGTCGGCCGCCGGCCGGTGCTGGTCGTCTCCCTGGTGGGCACGGCGGCGGGCAGCCTGCTGACCGGTCTTGCCGGGGGCCTGGCCCTGCTGTTCGTCGGCCGGGTGGTGGACGGGCTCTCCGGGGCCAGCGTGGCCGTGGCCCAAGCCTCGGTCGCCGACCTGGCTCCGCCCGACCAGCGGGCGCGCCTGTTCGGGCTGCTCGGGGCGGCGTTCGGCGTGGGCTTCGTAGCCGGTCCGGCCATCGGGGCACTGTCTGGCATCGCCGGGCCCCGCGTCCCCTTCCTGGTCGCTGCCGGCCTGGCCGGGCTCAACGCCGTTCTGACCGCCGCCCGCCTCCCCGAGACAAAGACGCCCGGCCCGGCTCGGTTGAGCCCTTCGCCGGGCCCCGGCCGGCGCGGCCCCTTTCTCCACGCCGGTCCTGACGTCGCCGGCCTGGTGGGGCTGGCCTTTGTCGCCATGGTGGCCTTCAGCGCCTTCGAGGCCACCTTCTCGCTGTGGGGTCGGGTGCACCTGGGCTTGCGGATCTCATCGGCGGCCGCCGTCTTTGCCGGGGTGGGCGCCGTCATCGTGGTGGTCGAGGGCGGGCTCATCGGGCCGGTGACCGCCCGCCTCGGCGCCATGGGCACCCTGCGAGCCGGCCTGGCTCTCACCGTGGCCGGCCTGGCCGCACTGGCCGGCGCCCGGTCCTGGGTGCTGGCCGGGCCCGCCCTGGGGCTCCTCGCCGCCGGCCAGGGCCTGGTGCAGCCCACGATGTCGTCGGTGCTGGCCGGGCGGGCCGACCCCCGCCGGCGCGGTGAGCTGCTCGGTGCCCAGCGGTCGGCCGGTGGCCTGGCCCGGGTGGCCGGGCCCGCCCTCGGGGGGGCTGTGCTTGGCGCCGGCGCCTCGGGCCTGCCATTCGCCCTGGGGGCGGCCCTCACCGCGGGCGCCCTGGCGGGCATGGTCGTCCTCGGCCGGCGGAAGGCCCTGGTGGGCCCGGAACCTTCTTTCGAGGATGCGTCGATCCGAGGGGACGGCGTTCGTAGTCATGGTGACCGGCGAGGCGCCGGCCCACCACCGAGAGGAGACCCGTGATGACCCAGTACCTGCTTTCCGTCCACATGGTCGAGGGCGAGCTGCCGCCGCCCCCCGAGGCGATGAAGGCCATCTACGACGACGTGGATGTGCTCAACAGGTCGATGCAGGCCGAGGGAGCGTGGGTCTTCGCCGGTGGGCTGCACCCGGCCACGTCGGCCACCGTGGTGCGCCGCCGCGGCGACGAGATCGTCGTCACCGACGGCCCCTTCGCCGAGACCAAGGAGCAGCTCGGGGGCTTCTGGGTGATCCAGGCCCCCGACCTCGACGCCGCCCTGGCCTGGGCGACCAGGGCCACCGACGCCTGCCGCGGCCCCGTCGAGGTGCGCCCGTTCCAGGAGGAGCCCTCGATCGAGGACGGCCCGGACGGCGAGGGTGGCGGGGCCTGAACCGCCCGTCCCGACGCCCGTGCCGGTCGCTGCCGAGGAGCTGGGGCGCCGGTTCCGTGCCGAGTACGGTCGGGTCGTCGCCACCCTGGTCCGCATCTTCGGCGACATCGACCTCGCCGAGGATGCCGTCCAGGAGGCCTTCGCCGTCGCTGTCGACCGGTGGCCGGCGGGTGGGACGCCGCCCAACCCGGGCGCATGGATCACCACCACCGCCCGCAACCGGGCCATCGACATCCTCCGGCGCGAGGCCCGGCGTCCCGGGCGCCAGGCCGAGGCTGCCATGCTGGCCGCCGACGACCCCCGGCCGGCCGTGACGGGGCCCCTGGGGGACGACCGGCTGAGGCTGATGTTCACCTGCTGTCACCCGGCGCTCGCTCCGGCCACCCAGGTGGCCCTCACCCTGCGCCTCCTCGGCGGCCTCACGGTGCCCGAGGTCGCCCGGGCGTTCCTGGTACCCGAGGTCACCATGGCCCAGCGCCTGGTACGGGCCAAGCGCAAGATCAGCCAGGCGGGCATCCCCTACCGGGTCCCTGCTCCCGCCGAGCTGCCCGACCGCCTGCGGGCCGTGCTGGCCGTGGTCTACCTGGTGTTCAACGAGGGCTACACGGCATCGGCCGGTGCCACCCTCGATCGTCAGGAGCTGTGCGACGAGGCTGTCCGCCTGGCTCGCCTCCTGGTCGACCTGATGCCCGACGAGGCCGAGGTGGCCGGCCTGCTGGCCCTGCTGCTGCTCGTCCGGGCCCGGCGCCCGGCCCGCCACGGCCCGGATGGCTCCCTGGTCCTGCTGGCCGACCAGGACCGCTCCCGCTGGGACGGTGCCGCCACCGACGAGGGCCTGGCCCTGGTGCGCCGGTGCCTGCGGCGCAACACGCCGGGGCCGTACCAGATCCAGGCCGCCATCAACGCCGTGCACGCCGGCGCCCCGTCGGCGGCTGCCACCGACTGGGGCCAGATCCTCACCCTCTACGACCAGCTGATGGCCCTGGCACCGACCGCCGTGGTCGCCCTCAACCGGGCCGTGGCCGTGGCCGAGGTTGCCGGCCCCGGCGCCGCCCTGGCCGAGGTAGACGGCCTCGACCTCGACGGCTACCACCTGTTCCACTCCACCCGGGCCAACCTGCTCGGGCGGTTGGGCCGCCACCGCGACGAGGCCGACGCCTACGAAGCTGCCGTGGCCCGGTGCACCAACGTCGCCGAGCGAGCGTTCCTGGCCGGGCGCGGCGCCGAGGCCCTGGGCCGGCTCAGCGGCAGCAGTGGGTGTTGCCCCCCGGCAGGGCCCCGGCGCTGAGGCGGTCGACCTCGAACAGCTCGGCCAACGCCCGCCCGGCCGCTTCGAGGCCGTCGGGGGCCACCGCGTAGAGGACGAAGCCCTCCCAGCGCCGGCTGCGCACCAGGCCGGCGTCCTGCAGCACGCGCAGGTGATGGCTGACGAGCGGCTGGGAGAGGCCCTCCGCCTCCACCAGGGCGCGCACGCAGCGCTCGGAGGAGCGCAGCGCCCGGAACAGTCGCAGCCGGGTCGGATCCCCGAGCACCCGCAGCACCACGTCCAGGTTGCCGCCGCCACCGCCGGGC
>JBOGGP010000229.1:0-4345 GCA_050744105.1 Acidimicrobiales bacterium | reverse complement strand
ACCACGACTGGCCGGCGTACTGGCGCCACCACATGGCCGAGGAGCACAAGCGCGTCCACCAGTCCCGCTACGCAGACGGCGTCATCCCACGGGCCGCTTGAGCGTTCCCTTGAGCGGAGCCGCACCCAAAGCCAACAGCGCCCCGACGTCGAGGACTACCAAGGCGAGCGTTGCTTCGTTGACTCTGTTGAGGTCTTGACCAGCGTGAATACTCAAAATTCAGTCAACGAAGCAACGCTCGTCTTAGTACAGCCCCAGAACCTGCCGGGCCCACGTGTCCTCGTCTGGCGTGGCCGGGCCGTTCTCGGCGTGCATCTCGGCGAGCATCACCGCCAGCTCCTCGCGTCGGGCCTTCTCCTCCATGGCCTGGTCTACCCAGGAGCTGACCGAGGAGGCGCGACCAGCCGCTACCTCCTCCAAGGCGGCCGCCAACACCTCTGGGCGAACCGTCACGGTGACGCGGGAACGCTGCATACTTCCATCATACGCCGTCGGTACCGGACGAGGATCCGCCGGTTGTCGCGGTGATCGCGATCTGAGCCGGCAGTACGCCACGTACAGTAGCGTCGGTGAACCCGTGCCAGCCCCTCCGCAGCGGTGATCACGCCGAGCTTGTCCTGCGCCACGGGCCCCCGGGATAGGGAAGTCAGGGTGCGCCCTCCCTCCTGACGGCTACGCCGCCGGCTGGCCCAGGCCACGGCGGGCCAGGACGGCACGCTCCAGGCGCCCGAACAAGAGGGTGTCCATCAGCAGACCGATGGCCAGGATGGTGACCAGCACGCCGAGCATGTCGGCGGGCCGGACCTGGTGCTGGTAGTCGGCCAGGAGGCGGCCGAGGGCCTGGTGGCCGCTCACCTGGTCCAACAGCTCGGCAGCCATGACCGAGCGCCAGGCAAAGGCCCACCCCAGCTTCATGCCCGTCACGTAGGCGGGCAGAGCACCGGGGAGCACCACATACCAGTAGCGGCGCCACCCCGTGGCCCCGAGGACCTGGCCGGCGCGCTGGAGGGTGGGAGGCACCGAGTCGATCCCGGCGATGGCCCCGACGGCAAGGGCCGGCGCCGAGCCGATCACGGTGACGGCCAGCACGGCCCGGGGGGACAGGCCGAAGAGCAGGATGGCGAGCGGCACCCAGGCCACCGACGGCATGGCCTGCAGGCCGGTGACGAGAGGGCCCACGGCCAGGCGCAGGACCCGGAGCCGGGTGACGGCGACGGCCACCAGGGTCCCGGCGACCAGGGCGACCAGGTAGCCCTCCACGGCCCGGCCGAGCGTGGTCAGGGCTCCCGAGACGAGCACTCCCCCGTCGGTGGCCATGGCCCGGGCCACCGTCGCCGGGCCGGGCAGGATGGTGCGGGGCCGCCAGCCCGACCACACCACGACCTGCCAGACAGCAACGGCAAGGGCGCCGGCCGCCACCTTGGGCCAGACCACCGCCCACGCCCGGCGCCGGCGGTCGGGCCGGGCGGGTACGTAGCTGTCGAGGCGGTCGAGGCCGGCCAGGGCCTGGTCCGGCGTGGCGGCCATGTCGGGCGCCGCCATCGAGCGGCGCGACGGCCTCCCTTTCTCCTCCTCAGCCTCGTCGATCGCCACCATGGCGGCGCACCTCCTCGCGGAGGCGGTCGGTGATGACCGTGGCCAGGGCGGCCACCGCCGGCGACTCGATGCGCCGGGGCCGGCCGATGTCGACGGCGAACTCCGCCACCACCCGGCCCGGGCGGCTCGACAGGACCACCACCCGGTCGCCCAGGCGCACCGCCTCGCGCACGTTGTGGGTGACGAAGACCACCGAGACGGGGGTCTCCTGCCACACCCGCTCGACCTCGTCCTGGAGCAGGTCGCGGGTTATGGCGTCGAGGGCGCCGAAGGGCTCGTCCATGAGCAGGACGGGGCGGTCCTGGGCCAGGGCCCGGGCCAGGGCCACCCGCTGGCGCATGCCCCCCGAGAGCTGGTGCGGCCGGCGATCGGCGAAGTCCCCCATGTGCACGGCTTCGAGCAGCTCGCCTACCCGGCGCCGGCGGGCGGCCCGATCGGCCAGGCGTCCTCCCCCAGCCAGCCTGACGGCCAGCTCGACGTTGCCCGCCGCCGTCAGCCACGGGAAGAGGGCGGCGTCCTGGAACATGAGGGCGGCGTCGCCGGCCGGCAGGACCACCTCGCCACGTGTGGGCCGGTCCAGGCCGCCTACGAGGTGGAGCAGGGTCGACTTGCCGCAGCCCGACCCCCCGACCACGCAGACGAACTCGCGCCGGCCGACCTCCAGGGAGATGTCGTCCAGGGCGGCGACGGCGTCGGGGCCGAGCCCGTAGGCCTTCGACACGTTGCGCAGGACCACCGAGCCCAGCGGCCCGGCACGGCCGGCTGCCCCGGGGTCACCGTCGAACCCGGTACCGGCCACCGGCGGCGGGGGGCCGGCCGGGGCCGCCACCACCGGGAGGCTGGCGTCCGCATTCATGACCGATTGGGTCGACATTCAGGCAAGCTACCGCGTCGGTCCCTCCCTGGCAAAGGGCCAGGGCCGACGACCGCGCCGTGCCGCCCGGCTACGGGCCTGGATGGCGGGGCGGGTCCCGGTCCAGGTTCCAGTGCCGGGATGCGGCATCCAACCAGCCTTCGGGACCGTCGCCGTGATCGCCCGGCCCGGCACCGGCGTCGCCGCCTGGATCGCCCGGCCCCGTATCCTCCAGGCGGAAGTCGGCCGGCTGGGGGTCGGCCGGCTGGGGGTCGGCAGGCTGGAAGTCGGCAGGCTGGAAGTCGGCAGGCTGGAAGTCGGCAGGCTGGAAGTCGGCCGGCTGGATGGGGGCCGGCTGGATGGGGGCCGGCTGGATGTGGGCCGGGGCGGGGGGGTCCGGCTCCCTCCCGGCGAAGAAGCCCTCGTCCAGGGGTACGGCGAACCGCTGACCCACCTCACCCGGTGATCGCCTGTGACCGAACAATGCCATCACCGCCACGATACCAAGCAGGCCGGGCTCACCGGGCGGCTCTGCGGCCCGGCCGGGCGGTTGCCGGGCCAGGGTCGGCGCCGGCCAGCGGCAACGGCACGTAGACCCGGTCGTCCCATGACCACTGACCGCCCCAGAAGCGCCTGGCGTTGACGGCCAGGCCGATCCTCCAGCCGACCACGGTCGTCCCGGGCTCGCCCAGGTCGAACACCACCGTCGACGTCAGCGTCTCGCCGGACACGACGAGGTTGTTGGCGAACACCGCCCGCTCCGTCCACTGGTGGCCGTCGGCCAGGCCGGCCGGCGTGACGACCACCTCGGTGACGGCGACCACCGCCATGTCCGGGTTCTTGATGCGGATGGCCAGGACGCCGCTGACGGCGACGCTCGGCCGGACCGACAGGATCATGTGGCCGTCGGGCAGGCGTTGGGGGGTGGCCGCCACCGTGGCGTTGGCCTTACGCCCGTAGGAGGCGGCGGCCGCCAGGCCTCCGACGACGGCGGCCAACGAGGCCGAGTCGGTGATGACGTTGTTCCAGTCGACGGCCACCGGGCTACCGCCCGTAACTGGGACGACTCACCATTTGCGGTAGGGCAGGAACTTGCCGCTGTAGGTGATCTGGACCCGGTCGCCCTTGGGATCGGCCACGCGCGCCACGTCGATCTCGAAGTCGATGGCGCTCATGATCCCGTCACCGAACATCTCGTGCACCACCGCCTTGAGGGTGGTCCCGTACACCTGGGTGACCTCGTGGAGCCGGTAGATCAGGGGATCGACGGGGACCGTGGAGTCCAACGACCCCTTGGTCGGGATCCGCTGGAGGGCGTCGGCCACCTCGGGCCCAAGCCCGAGCGCTCCGGTCAGCGCCTCGGCCTCGACCTGGTCCATCGTGGCCTGGCCCATGATGGCGGCCGTGGTCCACACGACATGGCGCCCGACCGCGTCCGCCAGGGCCTGGAGGGTCAGACCCTTGGCCGCCTTGGCCTCCAGGAGCATCTCGGTGCAGTCGGACCGCTTCATCGACACCTCCGGAGCAGTGGCAGGTAGGCGGCCACCTTAGATGGTCCTGACACGTGGTCCGCCAGGAGGTGGGCACGGGCCGCCCCGCCGGGTCCCCCGTGCGGAAACGCCAGCGCTCACGGTGGCTCACCGGACATCGACCGCCTGGCCGCACTCGCCGCCGGAGCCTTCTACCCAAGGCGAGCGTTGCTTCGTTGACTGAAGTTTGAGTATTCACGCTGGTCAAGACCTCAACAGAGTCAGCGAAGCAACGCTCGTCTTAGCCTGGGTCATTCATGAAATCCAGGCGGGGAGCCCGCTAAATCCACCGTAATGCCCTCCTGATCTGGGAGAATGTGGGTTAGATACCTGCACAACCCAACCAGGAGGACATCACGTTGGAGGT
>JBOGGP010000228.1:0-4392 GCA_050744105.1 Acidimicrobiales bacterium | reverse complement strand
CTGGCCTCGTGTCGCGCCGGCGCCTGGTCTACCCGAGCGGGCCTCCGGGCGAGCGGGTGTGCGCTCCCGGTGGTCCACCATGGCCAGGTCACCGTAGCGTCTCGGCCCCCCGCCGGCCGCTAGCTAGGGCTTCCCACCGAGGAATTCCTTGAGCTGGTCGCACACGTAGTCCACCTGCCAGTCGTCGAGCTGAACGTGCATGGGCAGGGACACGACGTGGTCAGAGGCGAATTCCGTCGCCGGCAGGGACCATCCGTCCAGGCCCAGACCGGGCTGGTGATGGAGGGGCACCGGCCATGAGACAAGGGTCTCGATCCCCCGTTCGGCCAGGCGGGCCACCAGGTCGTCGCGTCCATCCACGGACACAACGTAGTTTTGGTACACGTCGAGCCGGCCGGCGCCGGCGTCGGGCCCGGCCGGGATGGTGAGCCCCGGCACTCCGGCCAGCTGCTCGTCGTAGCGGCGGGCCAGGGAGCGCCTTCGGTTTATCCACTTCGGGAGCTGTGTGAGACGCCAGTCGAGTACGGCGGCCTGAAGGTTGTCCAGCCGGCAGTTGTAGCCCCACCCTTCCAGCGTCGTCTTGGTGACCCGGCCGTGGTCACGGAGAGATCTGAGTCGCCCGGCCAGCTCGGCGTCGTCGGTCAGGACGGCGCCGCCGTCTCCCAGGGCCCCCAGGATCTTGGCCGGGTAGAAGGAGAAAGCGCTGGCCAGCCCAAACGCGCCAGCGGAGCGGCCGCCCACCTTGGCACCCAGAGCCTGGGCGGCATCTTCGATGACGATGGCACCGGCGTCCCCAGCCGCCTGGCAGATTGCCGCCATGTCACATGCCCGCCCGTTCAGATGGACGGGCACCACCAGCCGGGAGCTGGCTCCGCCAGCGGGTGGCTGCCCGCCCAGCAGCTCGGCCAGGGCGCCGGGGTCCATCAGGTGGTCCTCACCGATGTCGACCAGGATCGGCGTGGCACCACGGAGAGCGAAGGGCGAGATCGAGGCAACGAAGGTGTGGGACACGGTCAATACCTCCCCGCCCGGCCCGACGTCGAGAGCATGGGCCAGAAGGCGCAGACCGTCGGTGCAGTTGCTCACTCCCACGGCGTGAGCCACTCCGACAAAGGCGGCCAGGTGAGCCTCGAAGTCCACCAGTTGCTGGCGCATGATCAGGTCGCCCTGCGCCAGCGTCCGCTCGATGATGGGCATCAGCGAGTCCCGCTGCAGGTGCCACTGGCGGGGGAAGTCCACGAAGGGCACCCTCCAGCTCATGGCCAAACGGCTTGGCTGGCATCGACGGCTGGATGGGACCCAGCTCGGGCTGTCAGTGGTGGCATCCGCCGAAGATAGCCGTGACTGGGCCGGAGGCGACGGCGCGTCCCCCCAAGGTGACTGGCCGGGCGGGAAACGACCGGTGACGATGTCGGGTCATCGTGTCCACGCGGCGACGCTCAGGGTTGTCTGGCGTCCCGACCGCCCGCCGCCGTGGCGCTCGCCGCACCGCCGGCCGGCTGGTCGGGGCCGTGGCCTCCGGGGCACTGGTGGCCCTCTCGCTGCCACCCTTCGGCTGGTGGCCCCTGGCCTGGTGCGGCTTCGCCGGTTTGGCCCTCCTCCTGACCGGTGCCCGCTTGTGGGCCCGACTGGGGACCGGGCTGGCCATGGGCGCCGGCCAGTACGCAGTGACGCTGTGGTGGGTCAACGAGTTCCAGCCGGTTGGCTATGCGGCCCTGGTCCTGATGTCGGCGTTGTTCGTGGCTGCCGCCGCCGCCGTGGTGGCCGCCGGTCGGTTCCGGGGGGTGGCCCTCAGCCTGCCGGGAGCCCTGGTCCTGGCCGACTGGGCCCGTGACCATTTCCCGCTCGGCGGCCTCCCGCTCGGCGGGACTGCCCTGGGCCAGGCGGGCTCGCCGCTGGCCCCGGTGGCCCGCATCGGGGGCAGCCTGGCCGTAACCGGGCTGGCGGTGGTGGCCGGCGTGGTCGTCGCCGGGGCAGTGGTCGCCCTTCGCCCGCTCAGCGCCGGCTGGTCGGCGAGCCCCTCGGCCGGCGTCCCGACCGGCCCGGGCACCGGCGATATGCCCGAAGCCGTCGCAGCCCCGAGCCGCCGGGGCGCCGGCTCTCGCGCCCGCCCGGCCGCCGCCCTGGCTGCTGCTGCCGCCCTGGCCGCCGCCACCGTCGGCGCCGGGGGAATCTCCCCTGGGGGCGGCCCGGTCGTGGGGACCATCCGGGTGGCCTTGGTCCAAGGCGGAGGGCCAAGAGGGACGAGGGCCCTCTACACCGACCCCGGTGTGGTGTTCGCCGCTCACCTGGCGGCCAGCGCCGGCATCGATCCCCCGGTAGACCTGGTGGTGTGGCCCGAAGGCGTCCTTCAGACCGCGTCGGATCTCCGCCGCTCCGCCGCCGCCGCCGAACTGGCTGCTCTGGCCCGGCGCCTGGGAGCTACGGTGGTGGCCGGCGTGGAGCAGGAGGTCGGCGCCACCCGCTACACCAACGAGGTAGTGGCGTGGGGGCCCGACGGCATGATCGTGGGTCGGTACGAGAAGGTACACCGGGTGCCATTCGGGGAGTACGTCCCCGCCCGGTCGCTGGTGGGCCGGTTCTTCTCCCTGAAGCTGGTACCGCGCGACGCCATTGCCGCCACCGGGCCAGGGTACCTCCGCACGCCAGCCGGGCCCCTGGGCGTGATGATCTCCTTCGAGGACTTCTTCGACGATCGGGCCGGCGAGGCCGTCCGCGCCGGCGGCCAACTCCTCGTGGTCCCGACCAACACCACCTCCTACGCCAACACCGAGGTCCCGACCCAGGAGCTGGCCGCCACCCGGCTGAGGGCCTGGGAGACGGGGCGGTGGGCGGTACAGGTTGCCCCCACCGGCTACACCGCCGTGGTGGATCCGACCGGGGGGGTCAGGAGCCGGAGCACCCTCGACGACCGTACGGTCATCCAGGCCGGCGTAGAGCTCCGGAGGGGATCGACCGTGTACGTCGCCCTCGGTGACGGCCCGGTGCTGCTCGCCGCATGGGCCGCCATCGCCTCCGCCCGCTGGGCCGGTCGCCGCCGGCGCTCGTCGTGAGCCCAGCCCGAGGACGCACAAATGCGCGTCACTTTTTTCGAGCGGGGGGGTACCGCGCATTTGTGTTCGTATACAGGACACAACTGCGCGGTACACGACACTTTGGAAAGAGTGACGCGCATTTGTGTCCCGAACCACCGCTGCCCGGCGCCCGCCCCGCCGGCGCCCGCCCCGCCGGCGCCCCGGCCGGAGCCTGGCACGGCTTTGCCCTCCGGTGGTAACGTCGGCGCCCGGGGTGAGGCTCCTCTTCGTGTGCACGGCCAACCAGTGCCGCTCCCCGATGGCCGGCGCCCTCATGCGGCGCCGGCTGGCCCAGCGGGGCGCCCCGGTCGCCGTCGCCACCGCCGGCTTCGGCGCCGCCGGCCAAGCGGCGCCGCCCGAGGTTGTCGACGCCATGGCCGCGGTGGGCATCGACCTGAACAACCACCGCAGCCGGCGCCTCGACGCCGGCCTCCTCGGGGCCGCCGACCTGGTGGTGACCATGACCCGCCAGCAGCTGGTCGAGACGACGGGGGTCGACGCCGGCGCCTGGGCCCGCAGCTTCACCTTCAGAGAGCTGCTGGGCCGGGCGCTGCCCGTGGGTCCCCGGGACCCCGCCGAGCCCCTGGACCGCTGGATCCGCCTTCTCGGGATGGGGCGGACCGGGGCCGGCGTGCTTGCCCTCCCCCTCGCCGACGACGTCGCCGACCCGATGGCCCGCCACCGCCGGCGGGACTTCGAGCGCACCCGCGACGAGCTCGACGCCCTGACGTCGCGCCTGGCGGAGCTGCTGTGGCCCGCCCCCGGCCCGGCGCCCGGCCCGGCGCCCGGCCCATTCATCGTGGGCTGGCGTTCACGGTCGTCGCGCTGGCGCTGCTGATGATGTCGATCGACGCGACCATCGTCGCGACGGTGCTCGAGGCGTTGCAGCGCGGGCTGCATACCTCGGTCAACTGGGCCGGCTGGACCATCACGGCCTACTCTTTCGGCTTCGTGCTGATGCTGCCGATCAGCGGCAAGCTCAGCGAACGCTACGGCCGGCGCCGCGTGTTCCTGGGCTCGGTGATCGCCTTCACCGTCGCATCGTTGTGCTGCGGGCTGGCCGACAACATCTTCGTGCTGGTCGTGCTGCGCGCGCTGCAGGCGATCGGCGGGGCGGGCTTCACGCCGTCGGCGACCGGGATCATCGTGGATTACTTTGGCGATGCGCGCGATCGCGCAGTCAGCCTGTTCGGCAGCATCTTTCCGATCGGCGCGATGATCGGGCCGATATTCGGCGGGCTGTTCGTGACCTACTGGACCTGGCGGGGAGTTTTCTTTGTCAATGTGCCGATCGGCGCGGCGGTGATCGCGCTGGCGC
>JBOGGP010000227.1:0-4398 GCA_050744105.1 Acidimicrobiales bacterium | reverse complement strand
CCCCCGCATCACCCGAGCCCTCCAAGGCGTCATCGACCAGCTCAACACCAGCCCACCCCACCTCACTGGCGACCGACGCCCCATCACCTACCAAATCGGGCCGCGACCTTGACCACGCCAACCCCCCCTACTACCGGAGGTCTGAGTCTTGATCACGCCCGCGTCGGTCAAGATGTCGTCGGTGGCAAACAGCAGGTTCACCATGAGCCTGATGACCTCTCGGGGGGTGAAGTGCTCGCCGGCCGTCTCGTTGGAGAGCTCGGAGAAGCGCCGGACGAGTTCCTCGTAGAGGTAGCCCATCTCGAGGTTCGACACAGCGTCGGGGTGCAGGTCGACTTCGGCGAAACGGGAGAGCACCAGGTAGAGCAGATCCGCTCGGGCGAGGCGGGTGATCTGGGTGTCGAAGTCGAACTTGTCGAGCACCTCCCGGGCCTCGGAGCTGAACCCGGCGATGTAGGCCCGCAGGTTGCCGGCGATCTGGGCGGGGTCGTCGAGGAGGCGGGGGAGGTCGAGCGGTGAGGTGTTGTAGAAGCGCTGCCCGGCCACCGCGCAGAGCACCGGCTCCACGTTGTCCACCCGGCCCCGCAGCTTCGCCGCCCGGGCGAGGACGGCCGCCTTGGTCGGCTCCAGCACGCAGTCGAGACGGCGCAGCACCGTGAGCGGCAGGATGACCTTGCCGTACTCGGACTGCTTGTAGTCGCCCCGGAGCAGGTCGGCGACGGACCAGATGAAGGCGCTGTGGTTGTTGATCCTGGTCTCGGCCATGCCCGATGAGCGTCCCTTCTCAGTGCCGACCTCGACCGTCGGTCACCTCAAGGGTAGTGAGCCCGCGGTCCCCGAGCCCGGACTCCACGATCGTCGCGGGGACCCCGGCGTCGCACCCTGGTCGCGATCCGCCTGACGGCGTCAGCGAGGCAACCCGTGAGCTCGGTCACCATGAACCGCCTGTAAGCCTCGCCGTGGCTGGCCTGGGGCCGGCTGCGGCAGGGTTGGTGTCGTCGGGCTGCGTGGTGCGGGACTTGTGAATCGCCTGGCGCATTTGTCCCCGATCGCTCCCGCGCTACCGGCCCAGAGATGTGAAGCGTGTCAAATGCAACCGACGGCGGCGCTTCGAGGAGCATCTTCACGAAAGTGTTTTGTTGCATTTCGGCCCCGAACCCCCTGTTCTTCTTGTAGAGCTTCGCGTCCGTATCGCCTGGTCGGAGTCGACCCACGAGAAGGTTTGTCCAAGTTCGCCCCGAATTGCCTTGTTCTATCTATAGAGACCATCACGACTACCGAGGGAGATCCATGCGACACCACCGCCACATCCCCCGTTGCCACCGTTCCGACCCTGCCCGGCGCTGCCGTGCACATCGCCCAACCCGCGCCGCACGACAGCGACGGGACCCACGAAGCACTCGACCCACACGTAACCGGGGAACCTCGCGGATCGGTCCAGGTCCGATCCGCGAGGCCCGTGGTCGCGAAGCTGCGGGTCAATACCGGAATTGGGCGGAACGGCGAGACCCCGACTGTTGGGGATGGTTGCAGTCGATCCTTTCCCGCCTGATCGGCGGGCGGTGGTGAGCGTGGACCGCACGTCGTCGCAGACGGCCAGCCGCATTGCCTCGCTCTCGGGCGTCGACCACGACATCTTGGTGCTGCTCCACATCCACCGGGTGCTGACGACGCCCCAGCTGATCACGCTCACCCGGCGTCCGGAGCGAACGATCGACTACCGCCTCACTCGGCTGCGCAGCCGGTCGCTCGTCGGCCGCACCCGACCCTACGCGGCGTCGGGATCGGCGCCGTACTACTGGTGGCTGACCCGTGCCGGCGCCCACCTAGTGGAGGGCACGTCTCCGGCACCCGGAAAGGGAGAGCCGAACCCGCTGTTCCTCCGCCACACGGCTGCGATCGCCGGCCTCTACGTCGCCCTCGTGGACACAGGACCCGAGGTCGGGCTCACGGTCACCTCGTGGCTGCGTGACGAGGAGGCGTGGGAGGACTGGGACCGCTACGGGAAGGCCGGGCGCATCCGTCCCGACGCCTACGCCGAGGTCCAGCTCGCGGTCGACGGGGAGATCGGCGTGGCCGGCGCCTTCATGGAGGTCGACTTCGCCACCATGGACCAAGCACGCCTTCGGGCCAAGGTGGCACGGCACCGCCGCTACGTGAAAGAGACCATCTGGTGGGACCGCCACCCGTGCTGTCCGGCATTCCTCCTCGTCACGACCTCTGAGGCCCGGGTGAACCGGTTCTTGGCCGCGGCCGAGAAGGATCGTCCCCGTCCGAGCCCCTACCGACAAGAGTGCCCCGCCGACTACGACGAGCTGGTCGCAGCCTGCGCGGTGGTGGCGGCGCCCGAGGCGGCCGTGGTCGCGCCGGTGTGGCGAGCAAGCGTCGGAGACGCACCGGTCACGCTGTTTGGCCTCCTTTCGCCCGAGGTGCGCCAGTACCGCCGGGTCGTCGCACGGGCGGAGTCGGCGCGTCGAGAGGTGGCCGACGCCCGCCGTCGCAGTGCCATCTGGAACCTCGGTCACGACGCCGACGCCATGGCCGCGGCCATCGGAGATCCCGAAGCCGGCGCAGCGATCCGCTACCTCGTCGGGAGATCCGCAGGTGACGGCGACTGGGTCGGAGAGCACCCCGACCTCGCCGATGCCACCTTGGACTGGTGGCGTCAAGCAGCCCAGGACGGCGGCTTCGCGCCGATGTCTCTCGTCGAGGCGTGGCGACGGCTCTCTCGTCGCTGCTGGCAGGCCCAAGTGGACCGTCTGTTGGCCCAGCGCCAGGCCATCGCGCTCGGCGACCCACGCCTGCGTCTGCCGGCCGCTGTGCTCGCCTCGGGCGGGCTCGTCGCCGACTCCGAGTTCGTCATCGAGCACCCGATCGACGGGCAGAAGGCAACCGACGAAGCGATGGCCGAGCACGAGGCTCGCCGGGAGGCGGCGGTCACCGCCAGCCTCGGGGCCCTGCCGCTCCACCGGCGTCTCGTCGCCAACTGCGCCGACCTCGAGGCCGACTACGACGCCCGACACCTCTGCGTCTGCGCGCGTTGTGGCATCCCGAGGAACGACGACGAAGACCAGGCCGCGTCCCCTCGCTATGGGGCGCGCTGCCGGTGCTGCGGTGGATCTGTCGTCCCCATGGTCGAAGCGCCAGAGCTCCCACCAACCCTCGAAGTCTCTTTCGCTCGGATCGCCACCCGGCGCGAGCAGATCCGGGTCGACCGGTGACGCCGCGGCGCGTGACGCCGGGCGGTCCCGAGGGACTACCCCGCCATCCGCGAGGTCCCGCCGGGCGTGTCGTGGGCGAAGTCCCAGACTCGGGACGCCAGGTCCCGAACGACCCCCGCCATCCACGAGGTCCCGCCCGACGCGCCGAGGGCGAGGTCCCATACGCGGGACGCCAGGTCCCGAAAGACCCCCGCCATCCGCGAGGTGCCGGGATCTCGACGGTCGGGACCATCCCGGAGGTGGGGCTCCAGCCCGGTGGGGTAGCCCGTCATCCGGGGGGCGCCGACAGCTGGGGACCGGCAAGTACCCGAGAGGAGGGGGTCCTCGCTCCTGGCACCCGCGACGGTCCGCACGAGGCTGCGGCCGGCAACCACCGGTCCGACAGCTGTCCATCAGATGTCCATCACCATCCGCGAGGTGCCGTGGGCCGGGCGCTCACCGTCCACATAGAGACCCGCTCGCTGGGAGGCGAGGCCGGCCGGGCATTGGCTGCCGCCCAGGGCCGGGCTCTGTCCGCCCTCCTCGCTTCGGTCGGCGAAGTGGAGGTAGGACAGGGCGAGGAGGTCTCGCCATGACCACGACTGCTCCTGCTCCCCGCTACGCCTGGTACGGGAGGGTCTCGACCGAAGACGAACAGGACCCGACCCTCAGCTTCCCCCGCCAGCTGGCCAACGCAGAGCGCCAGGTGGCCGAAGCCGGCGGGCGGATCGTCGCCCACTACTACGACATCGAGTCGGGGACCCGCACCTATGACGCTCGTGGCTCGGGCGGCCTAGCGGGCTTCGACATCGCCATCCCTCGGGACGGCGGGCTGAAGGAGCTGCTCGCCGACGCGGGCCGCCGACCGGGCCGCTTCGACCGCGTGATCGTTGAGTCCATCTCCCGCCTGTCGCGCAACTCCTCGGTCGCGTTCAGGGTCGAAGACGAGCTGCGGTCGGCCGGTGTCCGTCTCTGCGCGGCCGACGAACCGTTGGAGGAGTCCTTCGGGACCATCGTGCTGCGCCACGTGAACATCGGCATCGCGCGCGGCTACCACCATGAGCTGATGGTGAAGTCCCTACGTGACACAATGAGGGGTGCCGGGATCTACCTGGCAGATCACTGGAGGGCGAGAGGAGGAAGAGCACATGACAACGACAACCAACACCCTGGCTGTGGAGACCCCGAGCAAGGATCG
>JBOGGP010000226.1:0-4400 GCA_050744105.1 Acidimicrobiales bacterium | reverse complement strand
CCGGCGCTGGTCCCCGCCACGAGCGCCATGCCCACCGCCGCCGCCAATCCGGCCAGCGCTATTCCGCCTCGCCCGCCCCCGCCCACTTGTCAGCTTTCCGCCGGCACCAGGATCATCTCCCGCCAGCTCGCTGCCCGCTGGGCTACCTCCGCCGGGGTCAGGCGGAAGGTCTCGGGACGCACGGAGTCGACGACGGCCCTTTGCTCACGGTAGTGGTGGGCCGCCCCCCGGAAGAGGGGCCGGCGGGCGACGACCAGGTCCGGTGGTGGATCGCCCAGAAACCCCCACAGGGTGTACGCCCACTCCATGTCGTGGACCACCGGGGCCCGGTGGTAGACCGACGCCCGCTTGGCCCCGCAGGCGAAGCAGCCGGCGACGGCGTCGGCGGCCGACTCGCCCTCGGAGAGGGACAGGCGGCCGGCGAAGCGCCGGGCCAGCTTGAGGCCGAAGCCGAGGTCGGGACCGGTGGCGCCGAGGCCCGGCCCCGCCGGCGTGTCACCGGGGACCAGGTCGGCGGGCCGGTCGGCCGACCATGGGCGGGGAGCCGGGAGCCGGTCCGAAGGCCTCACCCGGTCGCTCGGGGCGATGGGCACGTAGCCGGGCTGGGTCACCGGCCCGCCATTCGAGCACAGCCGGGCTGGGTCACGCGGCCGGCCAGTGGAGCACAGCCGGGCTGGGTCACGCGGCCGGCCAGTGGAGCACAGCCGGGCTGGGTCACGCGGTGGCGCCGTGGAGCAGGGCGAAGACGATGGAGTCGGCGAGGGCCGACCACGACGCCTCGATGACGTTCTCCGAGACTCCGATGGTGGTCCAGGTGTCGGTGCCGTTGGTGGAGTCGACCAGCACCCGGGTGACAGCCCCGGTACCGCGGCTGGTGTCGAGGACCCGCACCTTGAAGTCGATCAGGTGGACGGTGGCCAGCTCGGGGTAGGTGGTCCCGATGGCCTTGCGCAGGGCGGAGTCGAGGGCGTTGACCGGGCCGTTGCCCTCGGCGGTGGCCAGTATGCGCTCGTCGCCCACATGGACCTTGAGGGTGGCCTCGGTGACAAAGGTGCCGTCCTCGCGAAGCTCGGTGATGACCCGGTGGGACTCCAGCGCGAAAAAGGGCTGCTTCCACCCGGTGGCCGCCCGCATCAGCAGCTCCAGCGACCCGTCCGCCACCTCGAAGTGGTAGCCCCGGTACTCGAGCTCCTTCAAGCGGGCCACCACCTCGGACAGGGCGGGGCCGTCCAGGTCGAGGCCCAGCTGGGCGGCCTTGAGGGCGATGGTGGAGCGCCCGGACATCTCGCTCACCACGAAGCGAGTGCCGTTGCCCACCGACGCCGGGGCCACGTGCTCGTAGGCCGAGCGGGAGCGGGCGATGGCGCTGGTGTGCAGCCCCGCCTTGTGGGCGAACGCCGATGACCCGACGAAGGGCTGGTGGGGGTCGGGGGGCACGTTGACCACCTCGGCGATGTGGTGGGCCACCGAGCTGAGCCGCTCCAGGCGCTCGGCCCCGATGGCGTGCCTTCCCATCTTCAGCTCCAGGTTGGCGATCACCGCGGCGAGGTCGGCGTTGCCGGTGCGCTCGCCGTAGCCGTTGACGCAACCCTGGATCTGCACGGCACCGGAGCGGACCGCAGCGAGCGAGTTGGCCACCGCGCAGCCCGAGTCGTTGTGGAAATGACCCCCGATGGCCACGGCCGTCGCCGCCCGGACCTCGGCGACCACCCGGCCGACGTCGTGGGGCAGGGTCCCCCCGTTGGTGTCGCAGAGCACCACGGCCTCGGCGCCGGCCTCCGCCGCCCGGCGGACCAGGTCCAGGCTGAACCCCGGGTCCTGCATGTAGCCGTCGAAGAAGTGCTCGGCGTCCACGAACACCCGCCGGCCCTGCGCCCGCAGGAAGCCGACCGAGTCGCCCACCATCTCGATCGCCTCCTCCAGGGTGGTGCGCAGGGTCTCGACGACGTGGCTGGCCGCCGACTTGGCCACGATGCAGACCACCTCGGTGGACGCCCCCAGCAGGTCGGCCATCACCGGGTCGGACTCGGCCCGCCCGCCCGCCTTGCGGGTGGACCCGAAGGCCACCAGCCTGGCGGTCGACAGCTCGAGATCCCCGGCTGCCGCCCGGCGGAAGAACTCGGCGTCCTTGGGGTTGGCGCCCGGCCAGCCGCCCTCGACGAACTGGACCCCCAGCCGGTCGAGCTGCTCGGCCACCCTCAGCTTGTCGTCGACGGTCAGCGACAGGCCCTCGGCCTGGCTGCCGTCGCGCAGGGTGGTGTCGTAGATGTCGACGGCGCCGGCCGGGTAGGCGGGTGGGTGGTCAGCTGACATGCTCGTTCCAGTCCTTGTAGCGGTCCACCCTGCCCCGCACCGCCGCCGAGTAGGTCTCCTGGATCTGGCGGGTCATCGGGCCCGGCCGGCCGTCCCCGACGGTGCGGTCGTCGACGGACCGCACCGGCACCACCTCCGCCGCGGTGCCGGTGAGGAACGCCTCGTCGGCGGTGTAGAGGTCGGAGCGCAGCAGGTTGGCGACGCCGACGTCCAGGCCCTGGTCCCGGGCGATGGTCATGACCGAGCGCTGGGTGATCCCCTCCAGGGCGCCGGCCGAGACCGGGGGGGTGAGCAACCGGCCGCCCCGGGCCACGAACAGGTTTTCCCCGGTGCACTCGCTCACGTAGCCCTGGGGGGAGAGGATGATGGCCTCGTCGTAGCCGGCCTTGAGCACCTCCACCTTGGCCATCGACGAGTTTATGTACATGGCCGAGCTCTTGGCCGCCGGGGGCAGGGCGTTGGGATCGTGGCGCACCCACGAGCTGATCTTCATGCGCACACCGTTCTGCGACCCGTCCTCGCCCAGGTAGGCGCCCCACGGCCACACGGCGATCGACACGTTGACCTTGCAGTTGAGCGGGTTGAGGCCCATCTCGCCGTAGCCCAGGTACACGATGGGCCGGATGTAGCAGGAGTCCAGGCCGTTTACCGCCACCGTCTGCCTGGTCGCCTCGACCAGCTCGGCGTGGGTGAAGGGGATGTCGACCATGAATATCTTCGCCGAGTTGAACAGGCGGGTGATGTGGTCCGACAGCCGGAACACGGCCGGGCCGTCCGGGGTGGAATAGGCGCGGATGCCCTCGAAGACGGCGCAGCCGTAGTGCAGGGAGTGGGTGAGGACGTGGATGGTGGCGTCGTCCCAGTCCACCAGCTCGCCGTCCATCCATATCTTCTCGGTCTTGCTGATCGGCATCTTTTCCCCTACACCCTTTCCGCGATGGCGTCGCCGGTCTGTGACGTGGTGCTGCCGGGGGCCGGGACGTGGCCGGCCACCGCCCTGGTGATGCGGGCCGCCGCCTCGGCCTCGCCGAGGAACTCGAGCATCATGGCCGCCGACAGGATGGCCGCCGTCGGGTCGGCCCGTTGCTGGCCGGCGATGTCGGGGGCCGAGCCGTGCACCGGCTCGAACAGCGACGGCCCGGTGCGGGCCGGGTTGAGGTTGGCCGATGCCGCCCGGCCAATGCCCCCGGCCACGGCGCCGGCGAGGTCGGTGACGATGTCGCCGAAGAGATTGTCGGTCACCATCACGTCGAAGCGCCGGGGCGACTCGACCAGGTGGATGCAGGCGGCGTCCACGTGGCTGTAGTCGGTGGTCACCTCGGGGTGCTCGCCGGCAACCACGTCGAAGGTCCTCTGCCACAGGTCGCCGGCGAAGGTGAGGACATTGGTCTTGTGGACCAGGGTCAGGTGGTGGCCGGGCCGCGATCGGGCCAGGTCGAAGGCGAAGCGCACGCAGCGCTCGACGCCGAAGCGGGTATTGACCGAGCCCTGGGTGGCCACCTCCGCCGGCGTGCCCCGGCGCAGGAAGCCCCCCTCGCCGGCGTAGGCACCCTCGGTGTTCTCCCTGACGACGGCCAGATCGACCGGAACGCCGGCGCCCACGCTGGCCGGGGAGGAGAAGGGGCGGAGGTTGACGTACAGGTCCAGCTCGAAGCGCAGCCGCAGGAGCAGGCCCCGCTCCAGCACCCCGGGGGGCACGCCGGGCGTCCCGACCGCGCCCAGCAGGATGGCCTCGAAGCCCCGCAGCTCCTCGAGCACAGCGTCGGGCAGCACCTCGCCGGTAGCCAGGTAGCGCCGGCCGCCCAGGTCGTAGTCCACCGCCCGCAGCTCCACCCCCGCCGCCCCCGCCACCTTGAGGGCCTCGGCGACGACCTCCACCCCGATGCCGTCACCGGGGATGACTGCGATGTCGTGGGCGGGCACTGGGTGGCTCCTGATCTGGTGGTGGATCTGGTCGTGGGTCTGGTCGTGGGTCTGGTCGTGGGTCCGGTGACGGGCTCTACTGGGGGCCGGAACGTGAAACGACCGCCCCTCGGGGCGGTCGAGCGCGGCACCGGCGGGTCGGTGGGTTGCGCTCAGCAGGTAAT
>JBOGGP010000225.1:0-4451 GCA_050744105.1 Acidimicrobiales bacterium | reverse complement strand
GCCCCGGACACCCCCGCCGCCCCCGCCGCCCCCGCCCCGCCGGACACCCCCGCCGCCCCCGCCGGCCCCGCCGGCCCGCCCCCGCCGGCCACCGCCCGTTGACCCGCCTGGCGTGGTGGCACTGCTTCTCGGGCATCGCCGGCGACATGGCCCTGGCCAGCCTGGTCGACGCCGGCGCCGACCTGGCCCAGGTACGAGCCGACCTCACCGCCCTTCCCCTCCGAGGGTGGTCGATCGAGGCCACCCCGGTCCTGCGGGCCGGACTGGCCGCCACCAGGATCGACGTGCACGCCACCGATACCGGCGAGGTGCGCACCCACGCCGGCATCGCCGGCCTGGTCGGCCAGGCCCGCCTGCCGGCCCGGGCCCGCCGGCGGGCTCTGGCCACGTTCTCCGCCCTGGCCGAGGCCGAGGGGCGCCTGCACCGCCGGCCGCCGGGGCAGGTCCACTTCCACGAGGTGGGCGGGATAGATGCCATCGTCGACGTGGTGGGCACCTGCCTGGCCCTGGACCTGCTCGAGATCGACGAGGTCCATGCCAGCCCGGTCGCCCTCGGCTCGGGAACGACCACCAGTGCCCATGGCCACCTCCCCGTCCCCACCCCCGCCGTGGTCGAGCTGCTGGCCGGCGCCCCGACCTACGGGGGCCAGATCCCCCGGGAGCTGACCACCCCCACCGGCGCCGCCCTGCTGGCCGCCCTGGTGTCGGGATGGGGCCCGATGCCGGAGATCACCATCCAGTCCAGCGGGTGGGGCGCCGGCGCCGCCGACCTCGACGGGGTCCCCAACGCCCTGCCCGTGGTGATCGGCCAACCAACCGCCCTGCCCGATCCCACCGGCACCGGCGGTGGCCAGCCGGTGGTCCTGCTCGAGACCAACCTCGACGACGTGACCGGTGAGATCCTGGCCGGGGCGATCTCCGCCCTGATGGCGGCCGGCGCCCACGACGCCTGGCTCACCCCCGTGCTCGGCAAGAAGGGCCGGCCCGCCCACGTCCTGAGCGCCCTGGCCGACCCGTCGGCGGCGGCCGCCCTGCGCCGGCTGATGGTGGCCGAGACGGGCACGCTCGGGGTGCGGGGCCGGGCCCTCACCCGCTGGGTGGCCCGCCGGGAGATGGGCGAGGTCGACGTCGGCGGCCAACCGGTGCGGGTCAAGCTGAGCGCGGGCCGGGTAAAGGCCGAGCACGAGGACGCCAGCCGGGCCGCCCGCGCCCTCGGCCTGCCGGCGCGGGAGGTGGCCCGCCGAGCCGAGCAGCTGGCCCAGCCGCACGGGGGCGACTCGGACCGCTGACTCGCCGCCCCTGCCGAAGGAGGTGAAAGGGGGCTGGTACCGGGTCCCGCCCGAAGCCAGTGGTGGTCGTTCCCCTAGGATGTGGGGGTGTTAGCCGCCAACGCCCTCAGCGTCGAGGTGGGCGGACGCCTCACCCTGGTGGAGGCGTCGTTCTCCGTGCGCCCCGGCGACAAGGTCGGTCTGGTCGGGCGGAATGGAGCGGGCAAGACGAGCATGCTCAAGGTGCTGGCCGGCGACCAACCGCCTGCCGGCGGCACGGTCGGGCTGACTGGCCAGCTGGGTTTCCTTTCCCAGGAGCCTCGGCGCGGCGACGGATCCAGGTCGCCGCAGGGGTCCGGCATGACCGCCCTGGCCCACGTCCTGTCGGGGCGGGGCCTCGACGAGGCGGCCGAGCGACTGGAGAAGCTGCGCCTGGCCATGGAGGAGCTTCCCTCGTCAGGGGCCATCAGCCGCTACACCAGGGCCCAGGAGGACTTTGCCGACGCCGGCGGGTACGCCGCCGAGGCCGAGGTGCGCCAGCTCCTGGCCGGCCTCGGCCTGGCCGCCGATCGCAGCGACCTGCCCGTCGGGGTGCTGTCGGGGGGCGAGCGGCGCCGGGTCGACCTGGCCCGGATCCTCTTCGCCGGCAGCGACGTGCTCATGCTCGACGAGCCCACCAATCACCTGGACAGCGACGCCAAGTCATGGCTGATGGGCTTCCTGCGCGGCTACCGCGGGGCCCTCCTGGTGGTGAGCCACGACCTGGCCCTGCTCGACGAGGCGATAACCCGGGTGCTCCACCTCGACGAAGGCCAGGCCGTCGAGTACCGGGGCACCTACAGCCAGTACCGCGACGCCCGGGCCAAGGACGAGTCCCGCCAGGCCAAGGTGGCCGGGCGCCAGCAGGCCGAGATCAAGCGCCTCTCGGACCTGGCCTCGTCCATGCGCCACCAGACGGCCAAGCGGGCCCGGGTGGCCAAGAGCCTCGACAAGCGGGTGACCCGTCTCCGGGGCGCCGCCGTGGCCGCACCGGGCCGGGGCGAGCGCAGTTACAGGGTGCGCTTTCCCGCGCCCCCGCATTCGGGCCGCCTGGTGCTAGAGGCCGAGGGGCTGGCCAAGAGCTACGGCGGCTTGCCGGTCTTCGCCGGCTTGGACTTCGGGCTCGAACGAGGCGAGCGGCTGCTCGTCATGGGGCTCAACGGCGCCGGCAAGACCAGCCTGCTGCGCATTCTGGCCGGCGTCACCGGAGCCAGTGACGGTGTACTCCGCGCCGGCGTGGGCGTGAGCGCCGGCTATTACGCCCAGGAGCACGAGGGGATCCGGCCAGGCGTAGGAGTCATCGACCACATGCGTGAATGCTCGGGCGTACCCGAGACCGAATTGCGGGGACTACTGGGAATGTTCGGTCTGGTCGGCGACAAGGCTTTCCAGGACGCCGCCACCTTGTCGGGAGGGGAAAAGACCAAGCTGGCCCTGGCCCAACTTGTCGCCGGCCGCCACAACCTGCTCCTGCTCGACGAGCCGACCAACAACCTCGACCCGCCGTCGCGCCAGGCCATCGGGGCGGCCCTGGGCAGCTGGCCGGGAGCGATGGTGGTCGTCAGCCACGACGCCGGTTTCGTCGCCGAGCTGGCCCCTGACCGGGTGCTGACCATGCCCGAGGGGGTCGAGGACGCCTGGAGCGACGAGATGCTCGACCTGGTGGCGATGGCGTGAGCGAGCCTGCCCCCGGGGGGGCCGGCTCCGAGGGCCGGGCCCAGGATCTGGCCCAGGATCTGTCCCTGGCCCTGGCCCTGGCGGACGAGGCCGACGCCATCACCACCGCCGCCTTTCGCCGGGATGACCTGGTCGTCGAGTCGAAGCCCGATCTCACCCCGGTCACCGACGCCGACCGCCAGGTGGAAAATGCCATGAGGGACACGCTGGCTGACCGCCGGCCCGGCGACGCCGTGGTCGGCGAGGAGCACGGGTCCCGTGGGGAGGGGCGCCGGCGCTGGATCGTCGATCCCATCGACGGCACCAAAAACTTCGTGCGGGGCATTCCGGTGTGGGCCACGCTGCTGGCCCTCGAGGTCGGCGGCGACCTGGTGGTGGGAGTGGCCTCCGCCCCCGCCCTCGGCCGGCGGTGGTGGGCGGGGCGGGGCCTGGGGGCGTGGGCCGGGACTCCCGGCGCGCCGGCCTCGGAGGGTTCGGCGATAAGGGTATCTGCGGTCGACGACCTGTTCGACGCCCAGGTCTCCTACGCCGGCATCTCGGGGTGGAAGGCAATCGGAGCCCTCGACGGGCTGGTCGAGCTGTCCCAGCGCTGCTGGCGGACCCGGGGCTTCGGTGACTTCTGGTCCCACGTGCTGGTCGCCGAGGGAGCCTGCGAGGTCGGGCTCGATCCCGAGGTCTCCCTGTGGGACCTGGCCGCGCTGGCCGTGATCGTGGAGGAGGCAGGGGGAAGGTTCACCGACCTGGGGGGGCGGCGGCGGGCGGACGGCGGCCACGCCATCAGCAGCAACGGCCTCCTGCACGACCCGGCACTGGCGGTCCTCGGGGTGGGCGAGGCCGAGTCCGAGTCCTCCTACCGGTAGCGGCGGGGACCGGTGGGCTACCTGGCGCCAGGAGTGTTGGAGATCGACACCCTGCTCGGGGGCTGGGAGCGTGTCACCGCCGGTTACCTGGTCGAGGGGCCCGAGCCGGTGCTGGTGGAGACGGGCAGCCAGAGCTCGGTGCCCGCCCTGCTGGCGGCGCTGGCTGCCCACGGTGTGGACGCCGGCTCGCTGGCCGGGGTGGCCGTCACCCACATCCACCTGGACCACGCCGGCGGGGTGGGCGACGTGGCCCGGGCCTTTCCCCGGGCCACGGTCTACGTCCACCCCAAGGGAGCGCGCCACCTGGCCGACCCGGCCCGCCTGGTTGCCTCCGCCGCCTTGGTCTACGGCGACCGGCTGGACTCGCTGTACGGCCGGCTCGAACCTACCCCCGCTGAGCGCATCGTCGCCCTGGCCGACGGCGACGAGGTCCGCATTGGCGCCGGCCGGACCCTGACCACCGTCGACTCCCCCGGCCACGCCAAGCACCACCTGGCGTTGCACGACAGCAGCAGCGGCCTGCTCTTCGTGGGCGACGCCGTGGGGGTGAGGCTGCCCCCCGCCCCGGCCCGCCACGCCGGCGCCGGCGGTCCGGTCAGGGCTGGCG
>JBOGGP010000224.1:0-4463 GCA_050744105.1 Acidimicrobiales bacterium | reverse complement strand
CCCGGCGACGGCCCCGGAGCCGGCCCCGGTCCCGAGGCCGCCGCCGCCGAGCCCCTGGTCCCGCCCTGGGTGGACCCTGACGGGCCGGCCCGGGCTGTGCTGCCCGCCCTGGTCCGCCTCCGGTGGCGCCGGCTGGACCGTCGCATGGCCCTGCTCGGCGACGATCCTCCCGACGACGACCTCCACGAGGTCCGCATCCTGGCCAAGCGGCTGCGCTACGCGGCAGAGGCGGTGGCGCCGGTCGTGGGGCGGGCGGCGGGACGCACCGGGCGCGACGCCGCCCGCCTGCAGGGCGTGCTGGGTGACCACCACGACGCGGTCGTGGCCGAGGCCTGGCTGCGGGAGGCGGCGCGCCGGGCCGGCGGCGGCCACGCCCTGGTCTTCGGCCAGCTCATCGCCGGCGAGCGCCAGGCTCATGCTCGGGCCCGGGCCGAGTGGCAGGCGGCGCGCGCCCCCCTGACCGGGCGCCGGCGCCGGGCCTGGCTGCGCTGATGGTCCACCGAGGGTCCCGGTTGCACCAGGTGCCCGGTGCCGGGCCCGGTATCCGCGGTTGGCTCGGGTGGCTGCGGTACGGTCGAGCCGTGCGCATCGCCGCCCTCGACCTGGGGAGCAACTCCTTCCACCTCCTCGTCGCCGACGTCGCCGCCGACGGCAGCGTCGAGGCCGTGGCCCGGGACAAGGAGATGCTCCGCCTCGGCAGCCAGGTGGCCCGCCACGGCACCATCGGCGAGGAGGCAGGCCGGGGGGCCCTCGACGTGGTCCGCCGCTTCGCCGCCCTGGCCGAGTCCGTCGGGGCCGACCAGGTGGTGGCCTGCGGCACCGCCGCGCTGCGGCGGGCGGCCGACGCGCCGGCGTTGCTCGCCCGGATGGCCGAGGAGACCGGCATCTCGGTCCGGGTGATCTCGGGCGAGGAGGAGGCCCGGCTCATCTTCGGGGCCGTGCAGGCCAGCGTGGTCATCGACCCGGCGCCGGCCATGGCCATGGACCTCGGCGGCGGCAGCCTCGAGCTCACGATCGGGGACCAGTCCACCGTGTCGTGGTCCACCAGCCTGGAGCTGGGCGTGGCCCGGCTCAGCGCCGACCTGGTCCGCTCCGACCCGCCCTCGGCCGGCGACCGCCGCCGGGTGGTGCGTGCCGTCGAGGACGCCCTGGCTCCCCACCTGCCCGCCATCTCGGAGGCCCGGCCGCGCATGGGGATCGGCAGCTCGGGCACCCTCACCACCCTGGTCCGCCTGGCGGCCGGCGGGGGAGCGGTGCCGCGCCCGGCCAGCGCGCCGGGCACCCTCGGCCGGCCCGGGGGTATCAACCAGCCGCGGACTGTCAACCAGCTGAGCGTGGCCCTCGACCAGCTCCGGGACCTCGAGGTCCAGCTTCTCTCCCAGTCGTCGGCGGCCAGGGCGTCCCTGCCCGGGGTGGACGCCCGGCGGGCGGATCTGCTGCCCGCCGGGGTCATCACCGCGGTGACGGTGATGGAGCTGACCCGCATCGACCGGCTCACCGGCTGCGAGTGGGCCCTGCGCGAGGGAATGGTCCTCGACGCCGCCCGTTCGCGCTCGGCTGCCACCTCCCCCGAGGACCCCGCCGCCCTGCGCCGGCGCTCGGTGCTCGACCTGTGCCGGCGCTGCCGGTGGCCCGAGGTCCACTCCCGGAAGGTGGCCCGCCTGGCCATCGAGCTCTTCGACGGCACCAGGCACCGTCACCGGCTGGGGCCCGAGGACCGCCAGCTCTTAGAGTTCGGCGCCCTGCTGCACGACGTCGGCGAGCATGTCAGCACCGACAACCACGACCAGCACAGCGCTTACCTCATCGCCCACGGCCGGCTGCGCGGCTTCAGCCCCGAGGAGGTGGCCGTCCTGGCCTGCCTCGGCCGATTCCACCGCCAGGGGAGCCCCAAGGGTTCGTTCGAGCCGTGGGCGGCGATGCCGGCCGGGCGCCGGGCCCGTACCGTGGTGCTGGTCGCCCTCCTGCAGGCGGCCGACGCCCTGGACCGGGGCCACGGCGGCCCGGTGCGCGCCGTGACGGTGCGAGACCTGACGGCAGGTGACGCCGGCGGGTCGGGGGGGACGGGCGGAGAGGGCGAGGAGGGCGGGGTGCTCGAGCTGGCGGTGGACGCCGAGGGCGACATCTCCCTCGAGAGATGGGGTCTGGCCCGCAAGACCGACCTGCTCCAACAGGTCCTGGCCTGCCGGGTCGAGCTGACCGAGCGGGCCGCCGTTCCTGCTGCCTAGCTAGGGCCAGTAGCCTCCTGGTGGCCGGGGAAGGCGCGCTCGGCTCGTCCACCCACCCCGGTACCATCGCCGCACCGTGGGTAAGCTGTTCCGGTTCTGCTGCGTCGCGCTGGCCGCCTCCCTGGCGCTCACGGGCACCGTGGCCGGCGGGATCGGCCTGGCTGGGGGCCTCCTTTCTTCGGCGGCGGCAGCCACCCCGATGCGGCTCCTGCCTCTCGGCACCACGCTGGCCGAGCCCTCCACCATCTACGCCGACGACGGGACCACCGTCCTCGGCGTCCTGTCCGCCTCCGAGAACCGCAAGCCGGTGTCGCTGTCCCAGGTGTCGGCGGTGGCCGTGGAGGCCGTCCTCGACACCGAGGACGAGCGCTTCTTCCAGCACGGGGGCGTCGACCTGCCCTCGACGCTGCGAGCCCTGGCCTCCGACACCAGCAGCTCGGGGGGCCTCCAGGGGGGCTCGACGATCACCCAGCAGCTGGTCAAGCAGACCTACGTCGGCTCGGAGCGCACCCTGGCCAGGAAGGTCAGGGAGGCGGTGCTGGCCGACCGGCTGCAGGTGAGGTACTCCAGGGACCAGATCCTGCAGGCCTATCTCAACACCATCTACCTGGGAAACGGCGCCTACGGCCTGGAGGCGGCGGCCGGCGAGTACTTCGGCGTCCACGCCTCCGACCTCACCCTGCCGGAGGCGGCCCTGTTCGCCGGGATGATCCAGGACCCCAACGGCTACGACCCCATAGCCCATCCCGTCGAGTCACGGGCCCGGCGCAGTCAGGTCCTGGCCCGCATGGTCCACTACCACACCATCACCCCGGCCCAGAGGGCCCAGGCCGACGCCTCCCCACTCCCGACCGCGGTGACCCGGACCAGCAGCAGCACCGACACCGGCGTCGGCTACTACGCCCGCCAGGTGGTCGACCTCATGCTCGGCCCGAAGAGCCCGCTCGGCACAACCTACCAGGAGAGGTATCACGCCCTCTACGACGGCGGGCTCAGGATCTACACCAACCTCGATCCCCGGGAGCAGTCCCTGGCCGAGTCGGCCGTCGCCACCCAGATCGACGCCGTGGGTGCCCCTTACGGCGACACCGGCGCCCTGGCCGCCGTCGAGCCGGCCACGGGCAAGGTGCGGGCCCTCGTGGGGGGCCCCGGCTTCAGCACGGCGACGTCCGCCTTCGACCTGGCCACCCAGGCCTACCGCCAGCCCGGGTCGGGGTTCAAGCTGTTCACCCTCCTGGCCGCCTACGAGTCCGGCTACGGCCCCAACGACCTCATCGACGGCACGGCCCCGTGCCCGGTTGGCTTCCCCGGGGACAACGACTACGTGACCACGCCGCCGGTCAACGCCGCCGACGGCGAGGGCGCTGGTGCCATGTCGATCGACGCGGCGACTACCCTGTCGGTCAACTGCGCATTCATCCGCCTGGCCCAGCACGTCGGCCTGCCCAAGGTGCTGGCCCAGGCCCGCAACCTCGGCGTCGTCGCCGACACCCCGAGCGGCAGCTTCCTGCCCTACCCGTCGGTCGTCATCGGTGGCCAGGGGGCCACCGTCCTGCAGATGGCCGACGCCTACGCCACCGTGGCCGACGACGGCGTGTACCACGCCCCCAGCTTCGTCGACCGGGTGGTGGACCACGGCGGCGCCACCATCTACTCGGGCCAGGCTCCGGGGGTCAGGGTGGTGCCCGTCCAGGTAGACCGGATGGTCCTCGGTGACCTGGAGAACGTCGTCCTGGTCGGCACGGGGACGGCGGCTTCGCTCTACAACCGCCAGGCGGCGGGCAAGACGGGGACCACCGACTCCAGTACCGACGCCTGGTTCAACGGCATCACCCCCCAGCTGGCCGCCACCGTGTGGATGGGCAATCCAACCGGCGACTCGGCCCAGTACGGGATGCTCGACCTGCCGATAGGCCAGGTCTTCGGCGGCACCTACCCGGCGTTTGCCTGGCAGGCGTTCATGCAGCCGGCGCTGTCGGTGTTCGCCCCGGCGACCTTCCCCCAGGCGGACCCGAGCCAGATCCCACTGGGTCGGTTCATCGCCTCGCCGGGTACGGGGGGGATCTCCGGCAGCGTCGGACCGGCGGGGGGCAGCGGGTCGGGCGGTGGTTCAGGCGGGACGGGCACCTCCGGCGGCGGGACGGGCGGCTCCGGTGGTGGGACGGGCGGCCCCGGCGGCGGGACGGGCGGCTCCGGTGGTGGGACGGGCGGCCCCGGCGGCGGGACGGGCGGCCC
>JBOGGP010000223.1:0-4470 GCA_050744105.1 Acidimicrobiales bacterium | reverse complement strand
CAGCCCCGCCGGCCGGCACCCAGCCCCGCCGGCGCCGGCGCGGCCGCCGTCCTGAGGGCACTTTTGGACGCTTTCGACGCCGGCACCCAGCCCCGCCGGCCGGCTGCCATCGGCCGATCCCCGCTCCCCGGTCCCCGCCCGAGCCCCCGCCCGAGGCGCCCCTCTAGCGAGGCGCCCCGCTAGAGAGGACCGGGCGGTACCGTGCCGGCGGCCATGGCGGCGAGCTGGGTGTCGGTGAAGGGGGGGTAGAAGAGGGTGGGGTGACGCTGGCGGGAGCGGAACAGGTTGACGATGTAGTTCATCCGCTGACCGAGCACCGTCCAGTCGTGGGCGCCCGAGCCCCGGCCCGTTCCCTTCGTCAGGTCCCACCGGCCGAGCGGGCCCGTCGCCTCGTCCACGTCGATGGCTGCCAGCTCCGCGGGGAATAGCACCCCGCCGATCGGGGGCACGTCGCGGCCCAGATCCAGGGACTCGTCCTGGATGTGGAGGCGCACCACCGTCTCGGTCAACGCGACCTGCCAAGCCTCCTCGATGGCCCTGGCCAGCTCGCCGGCCACCGCCATCACCCGGCGCCGGTCCCTGGCGCCGGCCCGGTGGGGAGCGAGGTCGTCGTCGACCAGGCGAAGCAGGCTGTCGCGCACACCGGCATCGAGGGCGGCGGTGATGTTGGGCTGGAGGCGCTCCTGCTCGTGAGCCACGGTGGCCACGTTGGCGGCCAGGACAGTGGCCGCTCGCCGCTTCGGGTCGGGCTCTTGCCTGGCCGCCCGGTACAGCCCGACGGCCGCGGCCAGGTCGGTCGCCGGGCCGGGCGACCCGACCCCTCCCGCTCCGGCCCCGCCGGCGACCCCTCCCGCTCCGGCCCCGCCGGCGACCCCTCCCGCTCCGGCCCCGCCGGTCCACTCGGCCAGCAGGGCGGTGAAGAGGGGTTCGATCTCCTCGAACACGGCCAGGTTTCCGTCGGCGATGGCGGACGCCACGTCGGCGCTGGCCCGGCGGACCAGTCCGGCCAGGTGGCCGTGGGTCAGCCTCCGCACCAACCGACCGTCCAGGCGGGCGTTGAATCGACGGACCAGGCCGGCGCCGGCCGGCGCCTCGGCCGTGTCCCCGGCGCCGATCCACCTGGTAAACCAGGCCGGGAGCGCCTGGCCCCGGATGGCCTGGCCGGCCGTCTTGGACGCCCACACGGCGAAGCCGCACCAGGTGGCGTCAGGCCCGGCGCCGGCGTCGCGCAGGGCGACGGCCAGCTCGTGGTAGCGCTGGGTGATCCACAGGTTCCGCAGGGCGGGGTCGGTGATGACGGCGATGGCACGTCCCGCCGGCGCCGCCGGCGTCGGGACCACGGTGATCGCCGGCGCCGGCGGGCCAGCCGCGGCGGGAGGCCCTTTCACCACCACGGGGGGCGGAGCCACTCTGATCTCGGATTTGGTGGTCGTGGCGATGATCCTCCCGTGAGGCGTCGCAGGTTGCCGGGGGGCCCTGCCCGAACCGGCCCGGCAACCGCGCCCTGCTGACCGCGCCGTCCCCGCGACCGGCGCGTCGGCCCCGGCCGGACGGGAACCACGCCCGGTGGGGTTGCTCCCATCATCCACCCGGTTCGACGGGCTTGTCTGTGCCCGCCGGCACACACTGTGAGTGACATTGGTCACGTCCCGGCGCCGGGCCGACCAGGCAGTGCCATGCTGCGGGAATGGAGTGGAAGCTGCTGGACGCCCTGGCCCCGCCGGACCGCCAGCGACTGATGGACAGCTGCGACCGGCGGCACTTCGGCCGGCGCCAGGAGCTGTTCGGCCACGGTGACCGCAGTGACGGCATGCACCTGGTGGTCCAGGGCCGGGTGATCGTGCGCATGGGTACCCCCGCCGGCGACTATGCCACGCTCAGCGTCGTGGGGCCCCAGGAGATCGTCGGGGAGCAGTCCCTCCTGGCCGGCGACGCCCGTCGCAGCGCCTCCGCCCTGGCCCTCGATCCGGTGGAGACGCTCTACCTGAGCCGGGACGCGTTCGAGCGCCTGAGGACGAGGCATCCGTCGGTGGACCGGTTCCTCATCGGCCTGCTGACCGCCCGGGTGCTCAGGCTGTCGGACCAGCTGGTGGAGGCCCTCTTCGTGCCCGCCCACCAGAGGGTGCTGCGCCGGGTGGTCGACGCCGCCGGCGCCTACCGCCGGGACCGGGTCCCGCTCACCCAGGAGGACATCGCCACCATGGCCGGCAGCACCCGCCCTACCGTCAACCGGGTCCTGCGCCGGGCCGAGGAGGCCGGGATGCTGCGCCTCGGGCGCGGCCATCTGCAGATCCTCGACCCCCGGGCCCTGCACGCCCTGGCCTATGGCTGACGGCGACGACCAGTGGCTGACCGGCGAGGTCCAGGCCCGCTGCTACGTTGTCGCGCCAGCGCCGGCCGACCAGGCTGGCGCCCGCTACGACACTGCCGGCTGATCAGAGGGAGGATCGTGGGCTTCGACCTGGAGGGGTTGCTGCAACAGAGGCAGGGTGAGGGTGCCGGCCTGTGGGAGCGTCACCTCAACCCCCAGTTCCCCCGGGTGCTGCACTCGATCGGCTTCGACCGCGTCTACGAGCGGGCATCAGGCTGCTACCTCTACGACCGCGACGGCCGGCAGTACCTCGACTTCCTGGCCGGCTTCGGCGTCTTCGGGATCGGGCGCAACCACCCGGTGGCGGCCGAGGCCCTGCGGGCCGTGCTCGGCACCAGCCTGGCCGACATGGTCCAGATGGACGCCCCCCTCCTGCCCGGCCTGCTGGCCGAGGCCCTGCTGGCCGAGGCTCCCGGTCTGGAGCGGGTCTACTTCGCCAACAGCGGGACCGAGGCCGTGGAGGCGGCGCTCAAGTTCGCCCGCTGCTACACCGGGCGACCGAGGGTCCTGTACTGCTCGGGCGCCTACCACGGCCTTACCGTTGGCGCCCTGTCGGTCAACGGGGCGGCCGAGTTCCGGGCCGGCTTCGGGCCCCTGCTGGCCGACACCGAGGTGCCGTTCGGCGACGTCGACGCCCTGGGCCGGCAGCTCGAGGCTGGTGACGTGGCTTGCCTGGTGGTGGAGCCGGTGCAGGGCAAGGGCGTCCACGTGGCGCCGGCCGGGTACCTCCGTGGCGCCCAGGAGCTGCTCCACCGGCGGGGCGCGCTGCTTGTCTGCGACGAGGTGCAGACCGGCGTGGGCCGCACCGGCCGCTTCTTCGCCTACCAGCACGACGACGTCCGGCCGGACCTGGTGACGGTGGCCAAGGCCCTCTCCGGCGGCTTCGTGCCGGTAGGGGCCACGCTGGCCGTCAAGGGGATCTTCGACAGGGTCTACTCCTCGATGGACCGGATGATGGTCCACGACTCCACCTTCGGTGGCAACGCCCTGGCCATGGCCGCCGGCCTGGCCACCCTGTCGGTCATCTCCGACGAGGACCTGGTGGCCAACGCCGATCGCACCGGCCAGATGCTGCGCGACGGGCTGGCCGCCCTGGTCGGGCGCTACGAGCTGCTGGCTGGGGTCAGGGGCCGGGGGCTCATGGTGGGGATCGAGTTTGGCCCACCTCGGTCCCTGCGCCTCCGGGGCAGTTGGTCGGTCCTGCGAGCGGCCCGGCGGGGTTTGTTCGCCCAGATGGTGGTGGGAGCGCTCTTCGAGCGCCACGGCATCCTCACCCAGGTGGCGGGGGACCACATGGACGTCATCAAGCTGCTCCCCCCGCTGACCATCGGGCCCGACGAGGTGGGCCGGTTCCTGGACGGCTTCGTCGACGTCATGGACGACGTGGAGGAGAGCAGCGCCCCCATCTGGCGATTCGGCCGCAACCTGGTGGCCAACGCCCTGCGCAAGTAGCCCAGCCCGCCCCCGACCGGCGCACGGGCCCGGCCCCTGATCACCCCAGGGCGCCGCCGGCACCGGGCCCCCCGGCCGGGCACCCGGCCGGCGCCGGTGCCCCGTACAGGTCCACCACCAGGGGTGAGCGGCCGACCAGCGAGACGCCGGCGATGGCCGCCGCCGCGCCCAGGGCCTCCAAGACGATGGCCAGCCCGCTGTGGCCCAGGTGCTCGCCGAAGCCGGCGGCGGCCAGGACGACGGCCACGGTCGGCTCCAGGGCGTCGATCACCGGGAGGGAGCTGCCGAGGGGCCCGGCCTGGTAGGCGCTCTGGGAGAACAGGAACCCGCCGGCGCCCAGCCCGGCCAGGGCATAGGGCTGCCAGTGGGCGGCGAAGCCGAGGCCGTCGCTGCCGATCAGGTAGGTCAGGTTTTTGGTGAAGACCGACAGGAGGCCGAAGCTGACCCCGGCCGCCACCGCCAGCAGCGAGGCCCGGCGGCGGGGGCGCCGCCCGGCCAGGACCACGGCGCCACCGGCCACGGCGGCGCAGGGCAGGACCATAAGGACCCAGGAGCCGGTGCCGGGGTCGGGGTGCCCCCCGCTGGGGGAGGCGGCCAGGAGGAACGTGGCCACGCCCCCGACCACCAGGACCGTCCCTGTCCAGGCC
>JBOGGP010000222.1:0-4478 GCA_050744105.1 Acidimicrobiales bacterium | reverse complement strand
ACCTCCAACGTGATGTCCTCCTGGTTGGGTTGTGCAGGTATCTAACCCACATTCTCCCAGATCAGGAGGGCATTACGGTGGATTTAGCGGGCTCCCCGCCTGGATTTCATGAATGACCCAGGCTAGGCTAATCCCCGGGCAGTTACAAGCACGTTCCCTGGCCAACTGGGGTGTTGCAAAGTCTCTCGTACGCGTACTCCGCCCGTTGCCGATCGGTCCTACGGACGATACAATGCTACCGGGACAGCCATCGTCGGGGGAAGGCACATGCAAAGGTCCAGGCAGGTCCAGGCAGGTCCAGGCAGGTCCAGGCAGGTCCAGGCGTAGCTCCGGACTGGCGCTTTTGTTGGGAGCCGCAAGCGTCGTCGCATCACCCGGCGTGGCACACGCCGGGACCGCAGGTGCCGAGGCTCCGATGGTGGAAGGTGTAAAACTTGCCGCCCCATCCGGCTGTTCGTTGGTAGCGCCGACGGGCGTCACCGTAGATTCCTCCGGAGCTACCTGGTATAGTTACCGGGTAAACGGCTATTCAGTTTCACAAGTCGTCCCTCCTCCCTTATTCGACCCTTCGAAGGCCTCCGACAGTCAACTTGAGGAGTACGATTTTCCCGTCACCGCAATCAGGGCGGCAACTCCTCAAGGTGCGAGGCTTCGAGCGCTGCTTTCGAAACCGGCTAAAGTCGAGATCGGCGTCGCCTCCTGCCCCAACGCTCCCATCAATGCCCAACCGCAACAATACAACATGCCGACTGTCGGGCCCGATGCATATCGTGGATATATCCCTTCATCCGACTGGTCGGGCATCACTACCGTGCCGCAAGGCAATCCATATTATCAACCCTACCAGGCCGCGTTTGGCTCCTACAATCAGGCTGCATACCAGGAATGTAATACCAATGCCTCAGCGTCCACTTGGGTCGGTCTTGGCGGCGTAAACGGTCCGCCGTTGTTGCAGGCTGGTACCACGTCAACTAACGCACTCCCCGCTTTTAAGTTTGCAGAGTTTGTTGGTCTAAATGGCCAGGACATTGGTATACCTGGACCCACGATCGCCGCGCCTGGCGACAATATTGTTCCAAGTATTCAATGGGTGGCGAACTATCCATATGGCGATGTTTACTCGGATGTGTGGAATACGACAACCAACGTCCACTGGTTTGCGCACATGTCTCTGCCCGAGGCTGCTTTTGACCCGAACTTTGGCACCTCAGGGGCAACTGCGGATTTCATTGATGAACGTCCGAGCTCGCCCAGGACGAGGACGCCAGACCCCCTGGCCGAACCTACCTTCCGCTATGTGTCCTGGCTCTACCTGGATGCAGAGCAGCTGAACGGGCTCTTTACGAGCTACCCGAATTTTGACACATTCAGTATTCTTATGATCCAGGGAAGCAATATTCTTATGTACCCTTCCGACACAGGATCGGGCATCAACAACAACTGGAACATGTGCGGATCACAAGGTTTTTGACGGGATGAAGAGCAGCAAGGCTAAGGCTGGGCAACGGCGACATGGGCCGAGAAGGCTGGCCCTAAGGTCCGGGGGGCTGGTCTTGGCCGTATTGGCTTCGGGAATAATGGTGGTATGGGGCCGACCGGCGGGGGCAGGTTCCGACTCCAGCCATTCAGGGAGCGCCAACGAGGCGGCGGCCAGGGCATTTGCCGGGGCGATGATGGCCCAGGTGAAGCTTCCATCAGCTGCCCGAGGCGTTGGGTCGTCTCCGGATTCCCTCCTTAGCGCTCCTGACATTGGCATAGGGTTTGACGACGTGGTCGACCTTGTCCGGTATTGGACGCTGCCTGGAAGGGCGGGCTCCGTGACCGGGTACCTTGAGAGCCATCGGCCACCTGAATCGTGGATGCCCTCAAATGGCGGCTCTTACGGCCCCGGACTGGCCATCTCTGACGTCGGCTACTTCTACCGCTCGCCCCCGTCGGGGGTCAGGCAGGGGGCTGTATTTTTCAGCGTCGTCCAGCTGAGCCCAAGCCTCAGCGCCCTGCGCGTAGACGCCGATGCGATCTGGGAGCCGGTGAAGCCGAGGGACGAGGTGGTCCCGCCTGAAGACGTGGTCGCCAGGCTCACCAGGTTGGCGGTGCCTCCGCAAGGCGCCGGTGGTGCTGGTGGGGCCCCGCCGGGTCCGAGCACGGTCCTGGTCACCCAGCCGGCGGTCCTGGCTGCGATGGGCCAGGTGATTGCCGACGCCCCGATCTCAGATCGTGGGCCGACCGACTGCCCTGCCCTGACGCCAACTTACGAGGTTGCCTTCGCCACGTCGGCCACCAGCCCCCCCGACCTGGTTGCGGAGGTGGCCGGTTGCACCGTCATCGGCATTGCCCGCGGCGGGCGGGGCGAGCCAGGCCTGTACGACAGCGGTGCCCTGGGGGCAATCGTTGGCCCCTACTTTTCGGCGCCGTAGCGGAGGGGCCGTGCAGGCAACCTGAGTGGGCTTGGAACAGATCCGCTGCCACGGCGGTTGTTCCCTGGGCGTGATTACTCCATTACAGGAAGGCTGACCATGGCTCCCCTGACCACCTCTGCACTGCCCCTGTTGCCGCTCGACGCCGGTGTGGTGCTCCCGGGGATGACGGTGACCCTGGCGCTCGAGACCCCAGAGGCCCGGGCCGCGGCCGACGCCGCGCCGGGCGCCGGCGACCGCATGGTCCTGGTCCCCCGCCTGGGCCGCAGCGGCGGGCCCGACGCCGGGCCCGGTACCTACTCGCGCTTCGGGGCCGTCGCCAGGGTGGAGCGCCGAGGCGCCCTGCCCGGGGGCACCCCGGCGGTGGTGGTCACCGCCGAGGGCCGGGCCCTGGTCGGTGCGGCCACCGCGGCCGCTGGCCCATCCCTGTGGGTGGCCGTCGAAGGGGTCGACGAGCCGGCGCCCACGGCCAGGGCGGGCCAGCTGGCCACCGAGCTCGAGGCGTTGCTCGAGGGGATCCTCGAGCACCGCGGCGCCGGCCGGGTCAAGGACATCCTGCGCGACGCCGGCAGCCCTGGTCGGCTGGCCGACACCGCCGGCTACTGGCCCGAGTTGTCCGTGGAGCGCAAGGTCGAGCTGCTGGAGACCCCCGACGTGGAGCGCCGGCTGGAGCTGGTCCTCGACTGGGCCCGGGAGACCCTGGCCGAGATGGAGCTGAAGGCCCGGATCCGCAGCGACGTGTCCGAGGGCATGGAGCGCACCCAGCGGGAGTACCTGCTGCGCCAGCAGCTGGCTGCCATCCGCAAGGAGCTGGGCGAGGGCTCAGGCGACGGCCAGCCCGACGACTACCGGGCCCGCCTGGAGGCCTCGGCCATGCCCGACCAGGCGCGCGCCGCCGTGGCCAGGGAGATCGACCGGCTGGAGCGGACCTCGGAGCAGAGCCCCGAGCAGGGCTGGGTGCGCACCTGGCTCGACACCGTCCTGGAGCTGCCGTGGGGCCAGCGCTCCCCTGACAACCTGGACCTGTCCGAGGCCCGGGCCATCCTCGACGCCGACCACAACGGCCTCGACGACGTCAAGGAGCGCATCATCGAGCACCTGGCCGTGCGCAAGCTGCGCGCCGAGCGGGGCCTCGACGCGGCGCCGGGGCCGGCGCCGGCCGAGGACCACGACCCTCTGGCCCAGGTGGTCCCGGCCGGAGGGCGCCGCCCCGGCGCCGGCATGATCCTGGCCCTGGTCGGTCCCCCGGGCGTGGGCAAGACCTCGCTCGGTGAGTCCGTCGCCCGGGCCATGGGCCGGCAATTCGTGCGCATCGCCGTGGGCGGGGTGCGCGACGAGGCCGAGATCAGGGGCCACCGGCGCACATACGTGGGCGCCCTGCCCGGACGCCTGGTGCGGGCCGTCAGCGACGCCGGGACCATGAACCCGGTGATCCTCATCGACGAGGTGGACAAGGTCGGCAGCGACTACCGGGGCGACCCTTCGGCGGCCCTGCTCGAGGTGCTCGACCCGGCGCAGAACCACACATTCCGGGACCACTACCTCGACGTCGACCTCGACCTGTCGGAGGTCCTCTTCCTGGCCACCGCCAACCTGGCCGAGCAGATCCCCGGCCCCCTGCTCGACCGCATGGAGGTCGTGCGCCTGGACGGCTATACCGACGAGGAGAAGGTGGCCATCGGCCGTGACCACCTCTGGGCCCGGCAGCTGGACCGGGCCGGGCTGCACCCCGGCGAGGTCACCATCACCGACGACGCCCTGCGCGCCGTCCTGACCGACTACACCCGGGAGGCCGGGGTGCGCTCCTTCGAGCGCCAGCTGGCCAAGCTGGCCCGCAAGGTGGCCGCCGGCGTGGCCGCCGGCGTGGCCGCGGGGATGGCCGTCTTCGCGTACGCCGCCGTCACGCCGGCTTCGCGGCTCGCCGGGGCCACCGCCGTCTTCGACGACATGGCCGACCTGCCCGCCCTCCTACAGTCCAGATAGTCGCGCAGACCTTAGGGTTTCGCGGTACGATAATACTGGTGACGGTGTGGATCATCGAGAGTGCCCACAATCATGGGG
>JBOGGP010000221.1:0-4485 GCA_050744105.1 Acidimicrobiales bacterium | reverse complement strand
CATCAGTCTCACCTTCTTAGCCTATCACTATAGCGATACTTACGCAAGCCTCCAGATCGAAGAAAACCCCGTCGGACCAGGGCCTTCTCAGTCGACTACCGGAGGTCTGGGTCTGGGGAGCGACCTTTCCCTCCCGGGGACAACCGCTTGCACCGGTGGTCCGTCCGTCTTGCTCGGAGGAGCTTCCTGGGCGACTGGATTCCAGCCGACCCGACGGAGATCCCACACTGTACAGTACTCACAATTCAGTCAAAGAAGCAACGCTCGCCTTGGTAATGAGCCGTTCTTCCTCGGCATGGAGCTCTGATGCCGGGAGTGGGCGGACCCAATGCCCCACGAGGCACCCAACCCGAAGTTGCTCGGAGACGAGGACGTTGACACGCTGACGGGTTGCGTCCGCGTGTCGCTGCAGTCCGAATCGTTGACCGCCGCGCCCTCCGCCCGCCGGAGCCGGCCCTTGGTGACCGTCCACAAATGTTCAGTGCGTCCGACGTAGGTGACGCGCATCTCGCGATCGTCCTCGACGGTGAAGGCATATAGCCCCGGACGTTCGGGGACCTGGCCGAGGGTCGTCCATTCGCATCCCCGCCCGGAGGGAAGGTCGACATCCAGGCTAGTCTTCGCTCCCCGCGGCGAGCCCGAAAGGTCGCTGGCATGCTGGACCCGCTCTTCACCACCCTCGCATGCCCAGCGGGGATCCTCGGTAATCCGGCTGCGGCCATTGGGCCGCCGGCGGAAGACCCTGCCACCTCGAGGTGCTGGAAGTGCTCGACCACCGTACCGTGGCCCGCTGGCAGCGCCGGCCGCTCGGTGCCAGCGATTTGGAGCGCCTGGCCCGAGCATCGCACCCCGGCGCCAGACACCGTGGCCAACTCGATCTTGCTGCTGTGGGGAGGGGCGGCGTCCCCGACGTCACGCTGGGCGCGGTGCACGGGTTCGGGCCGGCCGACGACCGCGCCCCGGTACGGTGCCCCCATGAGCCCGGCGCCTGCCCTCACCCCCCGCGGCGCCGACTTCCCCCGCTGGTACCAGGACGTCATCTCCAAGGCCGAGCTGGCCGACAACGGCCCGGTGCGGGGGACCATGGTCATCCGGCCGTGGGCCTACGCCATCTGGGAGCGCCTGCAGCGTGAGATCGACGAGCGCATCAAGGCGGCGGGGGTCGACAACGCCTACTTTCCCCTGCTCATACCCGAGTCCTACCTCCACAAGGAGGCCGAGCACGTGGAGGGCTTCAGCCCCGAGCTGGCCGTGGTCACCCACGGCGGCGGCGCCGAGCTGGAGGAGCCGGTCGTGGTGCGGCCCACCTCCGAGACGATCATCAACAGCTACATGTCCAAGTGGATCCAGAGCCACCGGGACCTGCCCCTGCTGCTCAACCAGTGGGCCAACGTCGTGCGCTGGGAGCTGCGACCACGGCTGTTCCTGCGCACGAGCGAGTTCCTGTGGCAGGAGGGCCACACCGCCCACGCTGACGAGGCCGGCGCCCGGGCCTTCGCCCTGCGGATCCTCGACGACGTCTACCGCGACACCATGGTGGAGGTGATGGGGATCCCCGTCCTCACCGGCGTCAAGACAGCGAGGGAACGCTTCGCCGGCGCCGTGCGCACCTGGACCTGCGAGGCCATGATGGGCGACGGCAAGGCGCTTCAGATGGGGACCAGCCACGAGCTGGGCCAAAACTTCGCCCTGGCCTTCGGGACCCGCTTCGCCACCGAGTCGGGCGCCCTGGAGCACGTGTGGCAGACGTCGTGGGGGGTGTCCAGCCGGCTGGTCGGGGCGCTGATCATGGCCCACGGCGACGACGCCGGCCTGCGGCTGCCGCCGGGCCTGGCCCCGCTACAGGTGGTGGTGGTGGTCGTGCGCGACGGCGACGGTGTGGCCCGGGCGGCCTCGGCCCTGGTCGACGAGCTGGCGGCGGCCGGCGTGCGGGCGCGCCTCGACGCGGCGACCGAGGTGGGCTTCGGCCGGCGCTCGGTCGGCTGGGAGCTGAAGGGCGTCCCGGTGCGCATCGAGGTCGGACCCCGGGAGCTCGAGCGGGGCGAGGTGACCCTCGTCAGCCGCCACCAGGGCACCAAGACGGCGGTGGCGGTGGCCGGCGCCGGCGCCCAGGCCGCCGGGATCCTCGGCCGGGCCCGGTCCGACCTGCTGGCCGGGGCGGCCAGCTTTGCCGAGGGGCGCACCACGGACCTGAGCGCGCCGATCGGCGACCCCGTCGCCGCCGCCGCGGCCGCCGCCGAGGCCGCCCAGGGTGGTTTCGCGAGGGTGGCGTGGGACGACCTCGGGATCGCCGGGGAGGCCATGCTGGTGGCCGGCGGGACGACCGTTCGTTGCCTTGAGCGCGCCGACGGCACCAAGCCCGCTACCGAGGACGAGCGGGGCCTGATCGCCACGGTTGCCCGGGCCTACTGAGGGGCCTCCTTTCCCCGCCGCCTGGATCGTCCCGGGATCTGGTGGGAGGGCCTATACTTGCCGGGCCACCCGCGCCGGGTGGCCTCGGCGCAGTACCTGGCGTGGGCTGTCCTGCCTGGGCAGGAGCCCACGCTTTTGTTTTCGCCCTGCGTTGCCGGTGACCTGACCAGAGGAGGAGGTGGTGTCGATGGGTCGGAGGGAGGCCATCCGCGTCCTGGCCGAGCCCCTGGTCGCCGCCGAGGGGGCAGAGCTGTGGGACGTCGAGGTGGGCGGGGGAGTGATCCGCGTCCTGGCCGACCGGCCCGACGGCATCGACATCGATGCCCTGGCCCGGGCCAGCCACGCCATCTCCGCCGCCCTCGACGGCGACGCCGAGCTGGCCGGCCCGGGACGGTACGTCCTCGAGCTGTCCAGCCCCGGGCTGGAGCGCACCCTGCGCAGCCAGGAGCACTTCTCCCGCTTCGTGGGCGGCCAGGTGGCGGTCAAGCTGGCGGTGCCGCTCTCCGGCCAGCGCCGGCTCAAGGGGACCTTGCTCGAGGTCTCGGGGTCGTCGGTCCGGCTCGGCTACCGAGACGGTGGTGGCGAGTGGGTCGAGGCCACCGTGGGCTACGACCAGATAGACCGGGCTCGCACCGTGGCCGCCTGGGGCTCCCCCGACCCCGGGGGGCCGCCAGGGTCCGCCCCCGGCGCCACCACCGCCCCGCCCGCCGGCGTCCCCACGCGGCGCGCCGGGGCCGTCCCCGAGGACGCCCGATGAAGGACAGCTTCGCATTCCTCGATGCTCTCCAGCAGATCGCCAAGGACAAGGGGATCAGCGTCGACACGCTCCTCGACGCCCTGGCCAACGCCCTGGTGGCCGCCTACAAGCGCATGCCCGACGCCGCCGAGGAGGCCGTCGTCACCATCGATCCCGAGACGGGGGAGATCAAGGTCTACGGCCAGGAGCTCGACGAGGACGGAAACGTGACCCGGGAGTGGGACGACACCCCCACCGACTTCGGCCGCATCGCCGCCCAGACGGCCAAGCAGGTCATCTTCCAGCGGATACGGGAGGCGGAGCGGGACCTCAAGTACGAGGAGTACGCCGGCCGCGAGGGCGACATAGTCACCGGGATAATCCAGCAGTCGGACAACCGCTACACCCTGCTCGACCTGGGCAAGGTCGAGGCCCTGCTCCCGCAGGCCGAGCAGGTCCCCTACGAGCGCTACGAGCACGGCGCCCGCCTCAAGGCCTACATCGTCGAGGTGCGCAAGACGGCCAAGGGCCCCCAGATCGTCGTGAGCCGGACCCACCCGGGTCTCATTAGGAGGCTGTTCGAGCTGGAGGTCCCCGAGATCTCCAGCGGGGTGGTCGAGATCAAGGCCGCCGCCCGGGAGCCCGGGCACCGCACCAAGATCGCCGTGTGGTCCAACGACTCCAACGTGGACCCGGTGGGCGCGTGCGTGGGCGCCCGGGGCGCCCGCGTCCGGATGGTCACCAACGAGCTGCGCGGGGAGAAGGTCGACATCGTGCCCTTCTCCGACGATCCCCGTGAGTTCGTCATGCGGGCGCTGCAGCCGGCGAAGGTGAAAGATGTCCTCCTCGACGAGGTCAGTGGTACTGCGACGGTCGTCGTTCACGACTTCCAGTTGTCGCTCGCCATCGGCAAGGAGGGTCAGAACGCCCGCCTGGCGGCGCGCCTGACCGGCTGGCGCATCGACATCAAGAGCGAGTCCCAGCTGGCCGAGGAGGAGGCCTACGCCAACCAGGACTGGGCCGAGGGTGAGTGGGTAGAGGACGAGACCGGCAAGATGGTCTGGCAGCCGGCCGAGGGGGGTGAGGCGGTGTCGGCCGAGGCGTGGTCCCTGGGCACCGCCGGCGACGAGGCGGGGGGGGCCGCCACCACGCCCGCTCCCACCGCCGGGCCCCCGCCGCCTGGGCCGCCCGAGGCCGGCGTGGCCGCCGAGGCCGACCCGACCCCCGATACCGGGCCCGCCGGTGGCCCGCCTGCGCCCTGACCCCCGGCGCAGTGACGCCGGCCAGGGCGGGGAGCCCGGCGCCGCCGGGCCGGTTCGCTCGTGCGTAGGGTGCCG
>JBOGGP010000220.1:0-4501 GCA_050744105.1 Acidimicrobiales bacterium | reverse complement strand
CCGGCCCTCGGGCCCCTGCTCGGGCGCCGGCCCTCGGGCCGCCGGCCCCTGCCGGGCCGCCGGGCATCGGGCCCCTGCTCGGGCGCCGGCCATCGGGCCCCTGCCGGACCCTGCAACGGGGCACCATCCCTCAGGCCAGCTCCACCCCCGCCTCGCCGGCGACCACCTCGCCGATCCGCACGAAGCCGGCAGGGGCCAGGGCGGCCAGGGCGGCCGGCTCCACCGCGGCCAGCAGGCCACCGGAGGTCTGGGGGTCGTAGGCCAGGGCCTCGAGTGCCCCGGCGTCGGGGCCGGAGAGCGCCACGGTGACCCGCCCGGCCAGCGAGGCCCGGTTGCGGGCGTCGCCGCCGGTGCGCACACCGGCCGCGGCGGTGGCCAGGGCGCCGTCGTAGAGAGGCACCGCGCTGGCGTCGACGCGCAGGCGGGCGCCCGAGCGCTCGGCCATCTCCAGGCCGTGGCCGAGCAGGCCGTACCCGGTGACGTCGGTTACCGCGTGGGGTGCCCGGGACAGGGCGGCGAGGGCCTCGGCCGCGCCCCGGTTGAGCTGGCGCATACGGCGGACGGCCGCCGCCTTGTCCGCGCTGCTTCCGCCGGCGAGGAGGATCCCGGTACCGACCGGCTTGGACAGCACGAGGGCGTCGCCGGGGCGGGCGCCGGCCTTGGTCCAGATCCGGTCCGGGTGCACCGTGCCCTGGACGGCCAGCCCGAATATCGGCTCCTCGGAGCGGATGGTGTGACCACCCGAGACGCTCCCGCCGGCGGCGCGCACCACCTCGGAGGCGGCGGCGAATATGGCGGCGATGGCCGCCGGCGGCAGGCGCTCGGGGAAGGCGGCGATGTTGAGAGCGAGCACCACCCGCCCCCCCATGGCGAAGACGTCCGAACAGGCGTTGGCGGCGGCGATGGCGCCGAAGTCGGCTGGGTCGTCGACCAGCGGGGGGAAGAAGTCGGTGGTCGACACCAGGGCCACGTCGTCGGTCAGGCGGTAGACGGCGGCGTCGTCGAAGGGGGCCAGGCCCACCAGCAGCGCGGGGTCGGCGCTGCCCGCCATCTCCCGCACCAGGGCGGCCAGGGGCGCCGCCCCCCACTTGGCCGCGCACCCGCCGCAGGTCGTCCACTCCGTCAGGGCGACGGCCGGTCCCGCCGGGCCGTCGCCGGCCTCGTCGGTGGGAGCGGTACCGGTCTCGGTGGACCACATATCTGTCACGTCCTCTCGTTGTGGATCGAATGGCGATCGATCAGGTAGCGAGCCAGCAGCGCCCCGTCGCCGACCAGGAGGTGGCCGAGCACCAGCGGCACCGGGGAGGCAAAGGGGGCCCCCACCGTCATGGTCCGGCGCCCCGGCCCGGCCAGGACGGGCGCGGAGGTCAGGCAGATCTCGTCGACGTGGCCCCCGGCCAGGAGCTGGGTCAGCAGCATCGGGCCCCCCTCGCACAGGACCTGGCCGTGGTCCCGGGCAGCCAGGACCCCGAGGGCGCCGGCCAGGTCCACCGACTCGGCGCCGCAGACCACGACCTCGGCCACGCCAGCGAGGGCCCGCCGGCGCAGGGGGTCGGAGGCCTCGCAGGTGAACACGATGGGGCGCGGGCGCGGGGGGCGTCCGGCCGCCCCCCCGCCGGCGAGGAGGCGCGACCCGGGGTCGAGGGCAGCCCGGCCGCTGACCACGGCGACGACCGGGGCCGGGCCCTGCCCCCGAGCCAGCCGGCGCTCCAGCCGGTCTCCCGGCAGCAGGATCGGGCCATAGTCCTCCCGGCGCACCGTCTCGGCTCCCACCAGCACCACGTCGGCCAGGGCCCGCAGGGTGGCCAGCACCCGGCGGTCGTCGGCCGACCCGAGGGGACCGACCCGGTCCCCCACCTCGATGGCGCCGTCGGCCGACGCCACGAAGCTGGCTCGCCGGTACTCCCGGACCGCCGGCGGCGAGTACAGCCTCTCCAGATCGGCATCAGTCAGCTCGCCGGAACCGGAGGGCCGCGGGGAGCCCGAGACCGTGGCGCTATGCACGGCGCCCGGTGCCCGCCCGCCCTGGCGGGGCCGCCAGCTTGGCCACCTGGGCCGCCTCGGCCGGGTCGGCCGGCGTGGCCAGGAAGGCGTCCAGCAGCTCCCGGGCCACCGGCGCCGAGGTCAGCCTCAGGCTCACGGCCAGGACGTTGGCGTCGTTCCACCGCCGTGCTCCCCTGGCGGTCTCGCCGTCGCCGCACAGGGCAGCCCGCACCCCCGCCACCTTATTGGCCGCCATGGTCACGCCCGTGCCGGTCCAGCAGCACACCACGCCGGCCTCCGCCCGGCCGGCGGCCACCTCCTCCCCCACCGCCCGGCCGGCGTCGGGCCAGTCGGCGGGGTCGGCCACCACCGCCACCTGGTGGCCGGCGGCGGTCAGGTGGGCCTGGATGGCCACCGTCACATCGGTTGTCTCGTCCGTGCCGAAGGCGATGCGCACCGGCGGCCAACTTAGCGACCTGGGTAGACGTAGATGTCGGTCACCGGCGAGCGGTGCCCGGCGGCGGCCAGCTCAGCGACCTCGGTAGACGTCGATGTCGGTCACCGGCGAGCGGCGCCCGGCGGCGGCCAGCTCAGCGACCTCGGTAGACGTCGATGCCGGTCACCGGCGAGCGGTGCCCGGCGGCGGCCAGCTCAGCGACCTCGGTAGACGTCGATGCCGGTCACCGGCGAGCGGCGCCTGCCGGCGCCGGCCCTACACTCGACGGGTGGACCCCGGATCGGCGCCCTCGCCGGCGTGGCTCGGCACCTCGGTCCTGCTCGTCCCCGTGAAGGCCTGGGGCCAGGCCAAGGGGCGCCTGTCCGCCGCCGTGGATCCGGCCGGGCGGGCCCGCCTGGCCCGCCGGCTGGCCACCAGCGTGGTCCGTGCCTCCGGCGACATGGCCGCCGCCGTGGTCTGCGACGATCCCGAGGTGGCGTCCTGGGCGAGGGACCTCGGGGCTCTGGTGATCTGGGAACCGGGTCGGGGGCTCAACGCCGCCGTGCAGGAGGGCGTTAGCCGGCTGGCGGCGGCCGGGGTGGAGCGGGTGGTCGTCGCCCACGCCGACCTCCCCGCCGCCCGAGATCTCGGCTGGCTCGCCGCCTTCGCCGGCGTGACGCTCGTGCCCGACCGCCGCTACGACGGCACCAACGTGATCGCCCTGCCGGCGGCCTGCCGTTTCGTCTTCAGCTACGGGCCCGGCTCCTACGCCCGCCACCGGGCCGAATCCCACCGGCTGGCCCTGGGGGTGCGCACCATCCACGGCTCGCCCCTGTCGTGGGACGTGGACGTGCCCGCCGACCTGGTGCCGGCCCTGCAATGAGCTACCCGTCGGTCAACCTGGTGGTGCCCGCGGTGGCCCTGGCCGTCGGTGCCCACCCCGACGACGTCGAGTTCGGCTGCGGGGGCACGCTGGCCAAGTGGGCGGCGCAGGGCTGCCGGATCCACCACCTGGTCTGCACCGACGGATCCAAGGGCTCGTGGGACCCCGCCACCGATACCGCCGAGCTGGTGGCTCTGCGCCAGGCCGAGCAGAGAGAGGCCTCCCGCCGGCTGGGCGGCGCCGGCGAGGTCACCTTCCTAGGCTGGCCCGACGGCGAGCTCGAGTCAGGGCTGCGCCAGCGCTGGGAGGTGGCCTTCGCCATCCGCCGGGCCCGGCCCGACGTCGTGCTCGGCCACGATCCCTGGAAGCGGTGGCGGCTCCACCCCGACCACCGTCACGCCGGCTTCCTGCTGACCGACGGGGTGGTGGCGGCACGGGACCCGCACTTCTTCCCCGAGCACAGCGCCCCCCCGCACCGGCCGGCCCACCTGCTGCTGTGGGAGGCCGACGAGGCCGACCACGCCGAGGACGTCAGCGGCCACGCCCGCACCAAGATCGCCGCCCTCCTGGCCCACCGGAGCCAGTGGCGCTCCACCATGGGCATCGCCGATCCCGGCGACGCCGCCCAGAGGGAGGCCTTCGAGTCGAAGGTCGTCGAGCGGCTGGCCACGGTGGGATCCCGCATCGGCGCCGAGGCGGGCGAGGAGTTCAAGCTGGTGCCGGCCGGCTGACCCGGACCCCCGCGAAAACCTCTCCAGGGGCGCTACCTTCGGGTCGCCTTGCCAGCCTTGGCCGCCTTGGCCGGGGAGCCCTTGGCCTCCTTGGCCGCCTTGGCAGGGGAGCCCTTGGCTGCGGCCGCATTGGCCGGGGCGGCCTTGGCCTCCTTGGCCACCTTGGCTGCGGCCGCCTTGGTCGGGGCGGCCTTGGCCTCCTTGGCCGGGGAGCCCTTGGCTGCGGCCGCATTGGCAGGGGAGCCCTTGGCGGCCTTCGTGGGAACTGCCTTGCTGGCCGAAGCCTTGCTGGCCGAAGCCTTGCTGGCCGAAGCCTCGGCCGGCGACCCGTTGCCGGCTGCGGCCTTGGCGGCGCCGGCCCTGACCGCCGCCGGCGCCTGGGCCGCCTTGGCCGCCTGGGCCCGTGGGCTGCCAGCGGCCTTGGCCGGCTGGGCCGCCGGCGCCTGGGCCGCCTGGGCCGCCTGGGCC
>JBOGGP010000219.1:0-4502 GCA_050744105.1 Acidimicrobiales bacterium | reverse complement strand
GCGTGGGGGCGGCGTGGGGGCGGCGGCGGGCGGCGTGGGGGCGGCGGCGGGCGGCGTGGGGGCGGCGGCGGGCCGCTCTAGACCAGCCGGCGCCGGAGGACGGACCAGGCGATGCGCCCGGCGACCACGGCCACGCCCAGGCACAGCAGGACCAGGGCGACGACGCCGAGGGCACCCACGACGGCCTCGCCCCCCGCGGTAAAGCTGTGCCCGGCCCGGTCCAGGGCCTTCGTCAGGCCATTCTGGCTCGGGGCCGGCGGGGCTCCGGACATCGCCACGTGCACGCTCAGGGTGGCAAACGAGGTCTGCCCGTCCAGTACCTGCTGCTGGCCCTGCAGCTGCTCGATCTGAGTCTGGAGGGGGGTGATCTGGCCCTCGACGGCGAGGATATCGGAGATCGTCTGGGCCTTGGCCAGGATGGACAGGAACTGGGCCCGGCTGTCCTTCAGGGCGGTCAGCCGGGCCTGCAGGTCGACGTAGGTGGAGGTCACGTCGTTGGCCGATGTCGTCACCGACGAGGCGTGGCCCAGGCTGCGAACGCCGGCCAGGAACCCGGCGAACTGGGCCGAGGGGACCTGCACGGTGACGTCGGCCTGGCCCGACGGCCCGTCCACGGCCTGTGACTGGCTGACCGAGCCACCGAGGCCGACGGCCCGCTGGGACAGGGCGGCGACGGTGGCATCGATGTCGCCGGCGGCCACCTCTAGGACGAGGGAACCGGTCTGGACCACCTTGTCCGGGGAGGGGCCGGGGACCGGGGAGGGGCCGGGGACGGGGGAGGGCCCCGCCGCAGGCGCAACAGCAGGGGCACCGGCCGGCGCCGACCGGGCCGACCCGGCCGACCCGGCCTGCGGGGTCACCCCGAAGCCGTGGATCGGACTGGACGCGACGCCGGCCCCGGGGGCGGTCGAACCCCCGCGGGTGGCCAGGACGGTCCCACCGGCGCTCAGCAACACCGCTACGGCACCGGCGGCGGCCACGTATCGCCGTCGGGCCCTCAGGCGCGACCGGTGGCGGGATGGCGGGTGGGTGCCGGGCGCGGCGGCCACCAGGTCCCGGGCGGCCAGCACCCGGTCGGCGGCGCCGTCGGGGACCTCGACGGCCTCCAGCGTGTCGTGCACGAGGGTGGCCAGCGTGTCGTCGGCCAGCATGGTCATCTGCCTCCCACCTCCTCTGTCGCGCCGACCGGGCGGTCGCCCTCCTGGCCGGGACCTTCACCGCCCACCTCGCCCCGTGCAGCTCCCTCTGTCGCGCCGACCGGGCGGTCGCCCTCCTGGCCCGCCAGCCGGGCCAGGGCGGCGTCGGCGCCCAGGCGGGCCCGGGCCTCGTGCATCCTGCTCTTGACGGTGCCCGGCCGGCGGCGGATCACCCTGGCGATCTCCGCCTCGGGCAACCCGCCGTAGTAGCGCAGGACGACGACGACCCGGAGGTGCTCGGGGAGGGCGGCCAGCGCCGCCATGACGGTCTCACGGGCGTCGCGCGCCAACGCCGCTCCCTCGGGCCCGGCGCCCGGCGGCTGGACCACCCGAACCGAGTCGGGGAGCGGGAAGGGGGACGGCGTTACCGTGGCTCGGTAACGGCCGTCCTGGCGCAGCTTCGAGAGGCAGGAGTTGACCACCACCCGGTACAGCCATGGGGCGCGGGCGTCGTCACCGGGGACGGCGGCACGAAACCGCCACGCCCGCAGGAACGCGTCCTGAACGGCGTCTTCGGCATCCATCCGGTGGTGCAGGAGCCCGAAGGCAGTCCGGTAGGCCACGGTGTAGCTCTGGTCCAACCACCGGGCCAGCTGGTCCACCGGGCCCGCCGGCGCCGCCCCGGTGGTCGGCTCCCTACCCCCGGGCTTCCCAGCCTCGTGCTTCCCCCCTGTGCTCACAACCCTTGAGACTCCCGCCGGCCGGGAAAGGTTCGCCCGCCCGTCGGGGATCCGCTATCGACACAGCGCCTGCAAGGTTGCACGATCCTCCCACTCTGGTAGTATAGTTTACTCATGCCCCGGGGCCGTCCTTCACCCAAGCTCGCTATCACCGTCGACCCCGACGTTCACCAGCGAGTGAGAGAAGCGGCCGCCGATGACCAGGTGAGCGTCTCGGCCTGGATGACACAGGCCGCTCGGGCGGCCCTCACCGTTCGAGACGGACTGTCAGCCGTCGCCGAGTGGGAGGACGAGAACGGTCCGCTCACCGAGACCGAACTGTCCGAAGCGCGCCAGCGGGTAGGCGCCCAGCTCGGGTGGAGTGCCCCGACGCCAGCGTGAACGTCGTCTATGACGCCGGCGTGCTGGCCGGCGCCGATCGCAGTGACCGGGCCACCTGGGCCGACCACCGAGCCCGCTTGGAGCTCGGGCTCGCCCCGGTGACCACCGCACCAGTCGTAGCCCAGGTGAGCCGGTCTGCCCGCCAGGCCCAGCTTCGCCGTCTCCTCCGCGGCTGCAGGGTGGTCCCCTTCGAGCCGGACCAGGCGCACGTGGTGGGGGCCCTGCTTGGGAAGGCCGGCAGCTCGGACGTGACCGACGGGCACGTTGTCGCGGTGGCAGCCTCGCTCGGCGCCACCGTGATCACCGCCGATGTGGGCGACATGAGCCGGCTCTCCGCCTGTCTCGACAGTCCCGTCACCATCGCAGGGGTCTGACCGACTCCCCCTGGTCATCGATGACGGTCGGCCTCAGCGGATCCTGACCAGGCGGAGGGTGTCGGTGGTGGGCTCGGGGTCGATGGGCGAGCCGGCCAGGACGACCACCACGTCACCGGGTGAGGCATACCCGGCCCGGACGGCGGCCTGGACGGCAAACCAGACGATCTCGTCGGTGCTGTAGGCCTCCCCCACCACCAGGGTGTCGACCCCCCAGCTGAGGGCCAGCTGGCGAGCCACCCGGGCCGACGGGGTGACGGCCACGATGGGCATGGGCGGGCGGAAGCGCGAGATGGCCCGAGCGGTGGCGCCCGAGCGGCTGCAGGCGATGATGGCGGCGGCGCCCTCGTCGGTGGCGGCTCGCCACCCGGCGGCGGTGGTGGCCGCGGTCACCCGGGCCGAGGACGAGGGGCTCCCCGATATCTGCTGGGGATCCAGGCTCTCCCCCCAGCCGAGGTGGTCGAACTCCTGCTCGGCCCGCCGGGCGATCCGGGCCATTGTGGAGACCACCAGGGCGGGGTCGGCCCCCACCGCCGTCTCGGCGGACAGCATGACCGCCGAGGTGCCGTCGAGGACGGCGTTGGCCACGTCGCTGACCTCGGCCCGGGTGGGGACGGGAGCGACGACCATCGACTCGAGCATCTGGGTGGCGGTGATCACCGGGCGGCCGTAGCGGACCGAGGACCGGATCATCCGCTTTTGGATGTGGGGCACGTCGGGCAGGTCCATCCGCACCCCAAGGTCACCGCGCGCCACCATCACCGCATCGGCCACCTCGACGATGGAGTCCAGGTCGGCGACCGCCTCGGGGGTCTCGACCTTGGCCACCAGCAGCGGCAGCGTCCCCCCCTGGTCCCGGCGGCCTGCCTCCGCCGCCTGGGCCGCCTCCCGTACGGCCGTCACGTCAGCCGCCGAGCGCACGAAGGAGATGGCGACGGCATCCACCTCCTCGCCCACCATTACCGCCACCCTGTCCAGATCCTCGGCGGTGGGCGTCGACAGCGTCAGCCGGCCGGCCGGGGCCGCCACCCCCGGTCGGCCCTGGAGGACGCCGCCGCTCACCACCCGGGCCAGGACGGACACCCCGCCGCCGCCGGAGGGGGACCCGCCACCGTCCTCCACCACGATCACCGCCACCCCCCCGTCCCCGAAGGCCACCCGGTCGCCGACCCGAAGCCCTTGGACCAGGCCGGCGTGGGCCACCCCCACCCGGGCGGCGTCGCTGGTGGCCCCGTCGCTGCCGGCGCCGCAGAGCACCACGCCGGCGCCGGCCTGGAGGGTCACCCCGCCGTCGGGGAACGGGGCCGTGCGCACCTTGGGCCCGGGCAGGTCCACCAGCACGCCGACCTGGGGCACCACCTCCCGCAACAGGCGCACCCGGGCCACCGCCTGCGCCGTGGTGCCATGCGCCAGGGTCACCCGGGCCACGTCCATGCCGGCAGCGGCCATGGCCCGCAGCGTGGCCGGAGCGTCGGAGGCGGGCCCGACGGTGGCCACGATCTTGGTCCGCCGTGGCCGGCCGCCGGCGCCTCCGGGGTCGTCCATGGCACCAGCATGCCCGCTGCCGGCCGGGCCGCCGGCCACGGCCCGCCGGTCCACCGGTTGGTAACCGAGTCGTAACCGGCCGGCTTCCGGCCCGAAACCAAGCCCTTCGACAATCGACGCCGTGACCGCAACCGCCCGGGACGCCGCACGCGCCTCGCTGCCCCCGGCGGCGCCGCCGGTCGACCAGGCTGTGCCGGTGCCGGGCGGCCGGCGTGGCGGATCGGCCCGGTGGCTGCCGATCCCTACGACTGGCCCTACGACGGCTCAGTCGAAGCCCGGCGGGTCGCCCTGCTCTGCATCGACTGGCAGACCGACTTCTGCGGACC
>JBOGGP010000218.1:0-4527 GCA_050744105.1 Acidimicrobiales bacterium | reverse complement strand
GTGGCCCCCGGCGGTGTGGCCCCCGGCGGTGTGGCCCCCGGCGGTGTGGCCCCCGGCGGTGTGGCCACTGTCGTAGACAGCCACCACGTTGGGGTGGTTTAGCCGTGCCCCGGCCCTGGCCTCCCGCTCGAAGCGCGCCCGGGCCAGCGGGTCGGCGGCCACTTCGGGGCGCAGCAGCTTCACCGCTACCGGGCGCCCGAGCCGGAGGTCGAAGCCGTCGAAGACCTGGGCCATGCCTCCCTGGCCGATCATCGAACCCAGCCGGTAGCGGCCGGCCAGGACCGGGCCGAGCGGCACTGGGCCGGTCGCCACTTGGCTGTCCATGCCTGCTTCCTACCCGACGGCAACCAGGAAGGAAAGCAGCCGGAGCCAGACTGGAGGGATGGACGTGGCCGGCGTGCTGCTGACCGGGGGGGCCAGCCGGCGGATGGGCAGCGACAAGGCGTCGTTGTTGGCCGCTGCTGGCAGGGGGCCCGGCGCCGAGACCCTGGCGAAGCGCAACGGCCGGCTGCTGGCCGGAGCCTGCCACCCCTGCGTCGAGGTGGGACCGGGGCGCAGCGGCCTCGACGCCATCGTCGAGGATCCGCCCGGCGCCGGGCCCCTGGTGGCCCTGGCCGCCGCCGGGGGGGAGCTGCGCCGCCGCGGCTGGCTCGGCCCTGCCCTGGTGGTGGCCACCGATCTCCCCGCCCTGGCCGGTCCGGCGCTCGGGTGGCTGGCCTGTTACCCGTCGCCGGGCTCGGTGGTCCCCGTCACCCGGCCCGGCGACGTCCCCCAGCCCCTGTGCGCCCGCTGGAGCGGCGCCGACCTGGCCCTGGCCAGCCGGCTGGTGGCGGCTGGCGCCCGGGCCATGAGGGACCTGGTCGGCGTCGCCGGACCGGCCCTGGCGGCGGCGGACGGGCCGGGGGCGCCGGGTTCGGCCGCCTTCGCCGACGCCGACACCCCCGGCCAGGCCCGGGCCCTGGGCCTCGTGGTCGGTCCTCCTGCACTCCCGCCGGCCCGCCGGTGACCGGGCCGGCGGCGTGGCCAGCGGGCCGGAGCCCTCGGCCGGCCTGCGAGCAGCCGATCAGACCGTCAGGTAAGGGCGTCCTGGCGCAGGGCCTGGAGCTGCTGGGTCAGGGTCTGGATGTCGCCGCCCAGCTGGTCGGCCAGCCCGGCTGCCGGGGGCTGGGCGACCAGCTCCTGGACCCGGCCCAGGGTGGTGGCCAGGGCGGCCTCCTCCCGGCCCGCCGTCCCCGCCCAGGTGGTCTGGCCCAGCTCGTGGGCCGACACCGCGCACGCCGTGGCCAGGTTGCCCGCCGCCACCAGCAGCTGGGCGTCGGTCGAGCCGGGCGGCACCGAGCGGACCAGCGAGATGCCGTTGTCGAGGGTAGGGGTGACCCAGCCCAGCACCTGGGCGTGGCTGTACTGGCTGGCCACGGTGGACGTCGTCGACTCCGGTCCCGAACCGCCCGGAGGCGGCCCGGCCCGGCCTGGGGCGGCCGGCGAGCACGCCGCGATCGCCAATACCAGGGCCGCCGGCACCAGGACGACCGGCACCAGGCGGGCAGCCCGTCCCTGTCCCATCGCCGGCCTACACAGCCCCGTCGGCGGCCGACACAGCACCATCGCCGGCCGACACACCTACCTGCCCGGGGGACGGCGCATCTCGGCGAGCGAAGGCCCGTCGCAGATCAGCCCCTCGCTGTCGAGCTGGAACTGCGACACGACCGCAGAGAACTCGGGCGCGCCCATGACGACCACACCCTCGGGGGGCTGCTGTCCTAGTCGGTCCTTCACCGTGCACTTCCACTCGTCGTAGTACTTGCAACGCAGTGGCCGCTCGTCGGTGCCGAAGACCCCGCACAAGGTGCCGTCGAGATGGCGGCAGCGGCTGGTGACCGTGACCGCCCACTCGTCGGCCGTCACGATGACCTGCACGCCCGGGAAGCCCAGCGCGAACTTCAAGAAGTCGAGGTGGCTGGCGTTATTTGGCACCGGGTACGGGAAGACGAGGTTGGTGCAGCAGGGGGCGGCGCAGCCCTGGCAGGGACTGGGTGGGAAGACCGAGGTCTCCTGCCCCGAGGGGACCGGTACCGGATCGGCCTGGAGGCGCAGCCGGGACGAGCGTGAGAGGTTGACGGCGAGCCCCCCTCCGCGCGCCTCCGATCCGTCGACGAGAGGGAGGGCGGCGAAATCGGCCGCCAATTCCTGCCACGAGCGGGACTCGACGATCCTGCGGTCGCCGTCGAAGCGGGTGCCGCTCACGAGGTGGTCCCACCGCCGCCGGTCGACGCGCAGGAGCCGGTCGTTGGCATCGGTGCTGAACGCTCCCTTGTACCAGCAGGTATAGGGGTTGTAGACGGCGCAGATGTGCGGCTGTTCGGCAGTCCCGTGCACGCCGCAATCGCCGCTGGTCTGCTCGAGGTGGGTGCAGGGGGCGGTGTAGAAGACCGACCAGTCGCCGCTAGGCGCCAGACCGACGACAATGTTCGCGAAGTTGAGCAGGTACCGGACGTAGTCGAGGTCCGCCAGCGAGCCCACGCGAAACGAATGGACGGGCAGGTGAGTGCAGCAGAAGGTCCCGGCGCATGTCGAGCATGGCGAGGTCATCGCCTCGGCGAAGCCCAGCGTGGTCCCGGCCACGGTCCCGCCTTCAGCCGCCGGCGAGGGCGTCCGCGTAACGACGGATCTCCTCCCGCCATAGCTCGGGACCGGAAACATCCTGGGAGTGGCAGGCAAGGTCGCGCACACGCCCGTCGTCACCGGTGCCTACCCAGGCGGCCCGGTTGCCATCGAACCAGCGGAGGTAGGCGACGACCTCCGGGGGCTCCTTGGCCTTGGCCCATGCGCCGAGAAGCACGCCCACGACCGCCGCCGCCGGCTCGCGGGGGATGCCGGCGATCACCGCATCAGTGGTCTCCGGCGATCGGTTAGGCAGCGCCAGCAGTGCCGCCAGGTACCCCGCCCTGTCGTCCAGGCTGCGAAGCAGCAACGTGGTCGCTGCGTTCCACGAGGGCGGGGCGAGGGGAGTGGCCGCCAGAGTCTCGAGCACGGCCTTGCCCACCTCGTGCGGACCGAGCTGTGTCCAGCCCCTGATCGCCCCGACGGCGTCGATCAAGTTGTCGTGGGGCCCGCTGAGCAGCCGAACCGTGGCACTCGGCCCGAAGAGCACGAGGACCATCTGGTCGGTGCCGTCCCTCGCGCAGTCCCAGAACGGGGTCAGGCGCAGGGTGTCGGGGGGGAAGCTGGCCGCAGGGTCGATCCGGCGCTCGGGCGGCAGCCGGGTATCGCCTTGGAGGGCGACCATGTCCGCCGGGAGGTCACCGAAGACGCCACGACGGGGTTCGACGGTGGCCGTCACCCGCCAACCTCCTCCCCGGAAGGCGGTGGCCGACGCCTCCACCGGCGACGACTGGGAGTGCGACGTGGCGACGAAGGCCGACGCCGCAGAGACCACGATATCGAGCCACGATGGTGACGGCGTCGTCTTACGGGCCACAGTTGACTGCCTGCGGGCGATACCGGATCACCACCAGCCCTCCTTGTCGGCGGCCACGCTGTTGGCGGTAGGGTCGCCCAACTCGGGCCAGAGCAGCCCCGTCCCCTGCTCCACTGCGGTCACTTTCGCCCCTCCGGTGGTGGGCGTCACCACGCTGGCTGCTGGGTTTTTGTAGTCGGGCGTGATGTCAGTGCCGTAGTCGACATTCCAGTCGACATAATTCATCCGGCTGATTGCATGGCGTGAGTCTTGCTCGTTTCGGACTGTCAGCCACGTACGGAACGAGTCCTTGCCACGCGTCTTCACCAGGACCTGCTTGGTGCCGTCGACGGTGATCTCGAAAGGTTGCTGGCTGCTCGGCGCGTCGTACATCTGAGTCGTCTTGGTGCTTGGGCTGGCGGCGCCGAAGTCCTTGCAGTCGTTGATCTCGTACCACGGCTTGACGCCGTCGTCGCCGTCGCGCACCGGCGTCTTGGTCAACCGGTCGGTGACGACCCGCCGCTTTCCGAGGAGCGGGGGAAGGATCTTGGCACCCCAGGTCCTCTTGTGACCCTGCGGGCTGTAGTAGAAGCTCCGTTGGCTGGTGTAGACGGTTTGCAGCCATCCCAGCCGGTGCTTGCCCACCTCGGCAACCGGGCCCTCGGCGGTTGCGGTGCCGCTCGGTCGGTAGTCGGCGCTGCTCAGGTCCAATGCGCCGCCCGGTCGGGTGATGACGAGGGCGGCGCCGATACCGGCGTTGAAGGCGGTGGACTCCAGGTCGACCTTCTTGGAGAACCAACCGCTGAAGTTCTTGAAGCGCTGGACGCCGGCGGCATTCACAGCGCCCTGGTTAGCGAGGTAGCGCTTCCTCCATGGGCTCCCACCGCCCTCCCCTGTTCGGGCGCCCGAGACGGCGGACCGCGAAGGTGAGGGCAGGATTGCCGACGGTGCGGGCAGGACCGCGGTGTCGGCGGCCAGTGGCCAGCGGTCGGCTCCAAGGGACCCACAGACGGCCCCGTTGCCCGCCGCCCGCTGCATGGCCAGAACGGCGCTCGGCGAAGGTCCGCCGG
>JBOGGP010000217.1:0-4567 GCA_050744105.1 Acidimicrobiales bacterium | reverse complement strand
AGCTCGATGGCGGCGACCGGTTGCCGGGTCGGGCAATTGGCCGCCGGCACGGCGCCGAAGACCCCGATGGCGGCGAACTGGCTCGGGTCCTGGCAGGCCATCTGCCACGCCATCTTGCCGCCGTTGCTATAGCCGACCAGGAAGACCTGGCTGGCCTCTGTGCTGGTGGGGTGGTCGGAGAGGACCTTGTCGACCACCCCGGAGATGAAGGCCACGTCGTTCACTCCGGCGTCCTTGGCCGCTCCGCAGCAGGTGCCGGCGTTCCACGACATCTGGTAGCCGAAGGGGTACACCAGGACAGCCGGGCCCACGATGGGCATGAAGTCGGTCCGGGCCTCCTCGAACTGGGGGGAGGCGGCCAGGCCGTGCAGGACGACGATGACCGGTACGGGGGTGCGGGGCAGCGGCGCCGGCTCCACCAGGAGGTAGCTGCGGTCCATGCCGCCGACGGAGATGGGCTCGGTGCTCGTGACCCAGCCCGCCGAGCCGGCCTGTGGCGGCTGCAGCTGGCCCGGAGTGCGCCGGGCGGCCCCGCCGGGGCGCCGCGGGACGCTCGAGCGCAGCACGCTCGCCTTCTGGGCGGGCGACTCGGCCGCAGCCGTCCCGACCGAGGCCGACGACCTCACGACGAGGATGCCGACGAAGAGCAGCGCCACCGCCACGCCCAGCACGGCAAGCTCGAATCGGTGGGGTCGGGGTGCCATGGGGAGCCGGGTCAGTGGATCATACGTGGGTCGCGGTAGTGCTTGAACTCGACCAGGTTGCCCGACGGGTCGACCAGGACGAAGGTCAGGTGCTCCTCGACGCTGCCGGTGAACCGGGGTTGGCAGGGATGGAAGAACGCCATGTCCCGGGTCTGGGCGCAGGCCAGCACGGAGTCGAAGTCCTCCCGGCGCCGGAACGTGACCCCGAAGTGGCGCGGGTACAGCTCGGGCGAGGGCTCGACCTTGTCCGAGAGGTGGCACACGACCTGGTCCCCGAAGAAGTCCAACGTGATGCGGTCGGCATAGCGGCGGGCCAGGTGGCAACCGAGCTGGGTGACGTAGAAGTGCTCGGCCTGGCCCAGGTCCCGGGCCGGGATGGCCAGGTGGAATGCGTCCCCCGAGTCACGCACGGGCGTCGACCTCGGTCGCCCCCTCGAAGTGGAGAAGGGTGTCGGCCCGCAGGCCGAGGCGCAGCGTCTCGAGGCCGATCACGTCGGCCGGAGCGATGTTGGCCAGGTTGGCGTCGGCTCCGATGACGCTCAGCAGGTAGGTCTGCAGGTCCTTGGTGGGGGCCTCGAAGACCAGCCGGGCCTGCTCCACTCCGCACGACACGATGGCGTCGATCAGCTCGGTGCGGGGCTTGCCGTCGACGCCCCCGATGCCGCTGCGCCCGCTCTCGCGCGACTCGGTGATCACCCTGGTGGCCCCGGCCTCGAGATCCTCGCTGATGGCCTCTATCCACTGGTCGGTGCCGAAGTGCTCCGAGCGAAAGGCGTCCTTGAAACCCACCTCGCTGACCACCACGAAGTCGTCGGCGCACTTGCGTATATAGGCGGCCTTCTCGGTGTTGGTCAGGGGGATGGTCCCGTTGGAGATCTCGACCATCTGGCACCGGCACCGCTGGCACAGGGCGAGGAACGACTCGAAGCGGTCCTGGACCACGAACTTCTCGAACAGCGTGCCGCCGAAGTAGTACCCGATCCCGTGGTCGGCCAGCAGGGCAAACTTTCGCTCGATGCCAGGGGTCACCACGGCCGTGCCCCAGCCGAACTTGACCACGTCGATGTAGGGCGCAGCCGAATCGATGGCGTCGGCAAAGACCCCCTGGGGCAGGCCGTTGTCGATCACCATCGTCAGGCCGTCGGGCCGGGGTTTGGCGGACCGGCGGGGCAGGTCCAGGCAAATCGAGTCCACCAGAGCCTCCTGGGAGCGTGGGACGGGCCGCCGGCCGAGGAGGCTCAACTGGCGCTCCTGGACGAGGCCCGCCGGCCGGCGAGGGCGAGGCTGGCCGGGGTGCGCCGGGCCAGGGCCACCAGGGCCCCAGACACCAGGTACAGGCCGGGTACGGCCACGACCAGCACCAGGACCATCTGGAGAAGCGGCGCCAGGTGGCCGAGGGCGCCGGCCAGGCCGATCACCACCGCCAGGTCGACGAGTCCCTGGAGCAGCAGCGGGTGGGCCAGGTAGACTCCGAAGGAGGCGTCGGAGACGGCCAGCAGGCGAGCCCGGCTGCGGCTGGCGATGCGGTCGGTGACCCACAGGCCGGCGGCGTACTGGGCGGCGATGGCGGCGATGCTCTCCACGACGACGGTAGGCTGGAGCACCTCGCTGGCCCGTAGAGGGGTCATGCCGGCGACGTGCAAGTCGAGATAGTAGCCGCCCAGGCCAATGGCCAGGGCAACCAGGGCGGCGGCGGCGATGAGCCGACCGTGGGACCGCACCCAGCCGGTAGCCGCCTCGAGGTGGACGGCAGCGACCACACCGGCCAGGAAGTACAGCTGGTAGCTCCACAACCACGACCCGGAATGGCGAAGCACCGTCCCCACCACGCCCGGTGCCGAGGTCCAGTAGTGGGTGCCGGCGCAGAAGGCCAGCTCGGCGGCGGCGCTGACGGCCAGCAGCCGCCGGGGCGGAGCGGAGCGGACCCAGCGGAGTACCCAGGGGAGGACGGCGTACATCTGGAACGTCAGCAGCAGGAAGTAGAGGTGAAAGCGGGCCTGCCCGGTGGCCAGGTCGACGAGCAGGGTCCGGCCGGCGGTTGCCAACGAGTCGAGACGGCCGTCAGCCAGCACGTAGATCAGGGTCCACGCCGCGTAGGGCACGAGCACGAGGGGGTAGCGCCGCCGCCAGAACGGCACCGGGACGATACCGACCTCACGGTGACGGTAGGCCAGGACGAAGGCGGTCAGGAAGACGAACACCTCCCTGGTCACGTGCAGGACGCTCAGGAAGGCACCGGCGGTCACCGCCCCCCGGGCGGTGGTGCCCACGGTGAGCGACGTGATATGGACGGCCACCACGCCGGCAATGGTCAAGAAGCGGACCACGTCGACCGCCGGCAGGTGGCCGCCCCGCCCACCTCCGCCCCGAACGCGACCGGGGGCCGCGGTCGTCCCGGGGCGCGGCGGGGCGTTGCTCGCCGGCATCGCCACCGGTAGGGACGTCATCGCCGGGGCCCGCTCCCGGCGGCCAGCCGCCTCACCTCGGCCCGGCGCACCTTGCCGGTGGGACCGACGGGCAGGGTGTCGGCGACCCGGATCTCCGCCGGCTGCTTGAACCGGCTGAGGGCGCCGGCGCAGCGCCGGGCCAGGTCGCCGGCCAGATCGCCGGGGAGGTCGGCCACCCCGGGGGCAGCCAGGACGAAGGCGACCGGCTCCTCCCCCACGGTGGGATGGGGGCGGCCCACGACGACGGCGGCGCCCACCCGGGGGTCGGCCAGCATCACCTCCTCGATCTCGCGGGGCTGGACCTTCTCGCCCCCCCGGTTGATCACGTCGTCGGCCCGCCCGGTGAGGTACAGGTAGCCGTCGCCGTCGAGCCGGCCCAAGTCGCCGGTGGGCAACCAGTCGCCGGTGGGCGAACGGTCGCCGGTGGGCAACCAGTCGCCGGTGGGCGAACGGTCGCCGGTGGGCAACCAGTCGCCGGTGGGCAACCAGTCGCCGGTGGGCGAACGGTCGCCGGTGGGCGAACGGTCGCCGGTGGGCAACCAGTCGCCGGTGGGCGAACGGTCGCCGGTGGGCGAACGGTCGCCGGTGGGCGAACGGTCGCCGGTGGGCGGCGCCGGTGGCAGGGCGGCGCCGGCCGGGGCCAGGTAGGAGGTAGTCACGCTGGCGCCCCGGATCTCGACCTGGCCCGGCTGGCCGGCGGCGACCGGCCGTCGGTCGTGGCCCACCACCCGCACGTCGACGCCGACCGGCAAGCCCACCGAGCCGGGCCGACGGGCGCAGACGGGGTTGGCGGTGATCTGGCTGCCGGCCTCGGTCATCCCGTATGTCTCGACCACGGGGATGCCGTAGCGGGCCTCGAACCGCTCCCGGGTGGCCCGGGCCAGGGGCGCGGATGCCGAGCGGGCCAGACGGACCCGGCCCGCCGTATCGCCGGCGCCCGGTCCGGGCCCGGCCAGGACGGTGACGATGGCCGGCACCAGGTTGACCCAGGTGACCTCCTCACGGGCCACGACCGGCCAGAAGGAGCGCACCGAGAAGCGACGGTCGACCACCAGCGAGCTGTCGCCGACCAAGGCGGCCAGCACCCCGACCACCAGCCCGTTGATGTGGAACAGGGGCAGGGGCGAGTAGCCCCGCTCCGCAGGGCCGAGGTCGAGGTGACCGGCCACCCCCCGGGCGGTGGCCAGGAGCTGGGCCTCGCTCAGGGGGACGAGCTTGGGCGCCCCCGTGGTGCCCGAGCTGGCCATGACCAGGGCGGGGGACCGCCCGCCGAGGGGCCCGGTGCCCGTGGCCCGGGTGCCGTTTGGCCCGGGACCGGGGGCCGGGCGGCCCGGGGCCGGCGCCCGGCCTTGGGGCCCTTCGGGCGCCAGTGCGGCGGCCCCCGTGGCCCGGGTGCCGTTTGGCCCGGGACCGGGG
>JBOGGP010000216.1:0-4571 GCA_050744105.1 Acidimicrobiales bacterium | reverse complement strand
CTTGGCCTTGGAGCGACACCAGCGCTTCGACGGCGCCCGGCCCCTGGCCGGCCCGGCCCGGCGGGAGCACTGCGCTTGCAGGCGGGCGATGCGCCGGGCGTAGCGCGGGAGATGCCTGGGATTGGCTACCACCGCAACCATCATCGCAGGGGGGTGGGACACTCCCGGACCCCGTCCACCGAAGGCACTCGAGGTCGGGCCTGCGGCCCGAGTGGGGCTCTACCTCCCACGGCTAAGGCCGTGGGCTTCCCGCCCCACGCCCCATTTCGGTGACAGATGAGACAGATTTCGGAACGGTCACGCCCTGGCTCCGAGGTCGGTCTTGGCGAAGTCGTCACCCTTGTAGAGCAGGGGTTCGCCGGTGGCTCGGGCCAGGGCGTAGGAGAAAAGATCACCGTAGTTGAGGGCGGCGGGGTGGCGGCTCTTGCCGTACCGGCGCCATGCTCCCCGGGCTAGCTCGGCCTGATCACCGTCCACGGCCACGACCCGGATGCCGGCCCGGTGGACCAGCAGGTCGAGCTCCCGACCGGCGTGGTCGCCGCGACGGCGTTCCAGCACCACGGACGCCTCGACCAGCGTGGCCGCCGACACCAAGCGGGTCGGTGCTGCGGCGACAGCGTCGAGGAAGGCGTCTCGCTCGGGCTCGTGGAGCAGGATGGCCACCAGCGCCGAGGTGTCGAGGACCATCAGGCCGGAAGCCCGGCGTCGTCGTAGCCGATGAGCTCCTCGGCGCTGCGGGCATCGAGCTCGGGGAGCGCGGCGCAGCGGTCGGCGATGGCGACGAGGTCGGCGAGCAGGTCGTCGCGGCGGTGGGCGCCGCGTACCCGTGCCAGCCGCTCGCGCACGGCGGTGCTGACGGCGGTGGTGATGCTCTCTCCGGTGGCTTCGGACAGCTCCCGGGCCAGGCGATCGGTCTCAGGGTCCTTGATGCTCAACGCCATAGGATGATTCTACCCTGAGAGGTGGATTCCGCCTAGAGGTCGGCAGTGCTCGGGGATGTGGCCTTGCGCCGGTCCACCAGGCGCTCCGTTTCGAGTGGGGCCCCAACGACCGTGCCCGCTTGCGGGAGCTGGCCACGCCGGCCCTGCTCTGGGCTGGCGTCCCACCGGGGGCGACCCGCTACGCGTACAACCGGGGCGGGGCATGGTGATCGAGGCCGGCTAGGTCTGGCCCGGGCCGTCTCTGGGTATGTCGCGGGCATCTGCCAACCCAAGGAGGATGCGCTGATGGGACTCGCTGACAAGATCGGCAACAAGGCCGAGGAGCTGGAAGGCAGGAGCAAGCAGGCCGCCGGCGAGGCCAGTGGCGACAAGAGCCTCGAAGCCGAGGGCAAGATCGACCAGGCCAAGGGCAACCTCAATCAGGCCGGCGAGAAGGTCAAGGACGCCTTCAAGGACTGACCGGCCCGGGCGGCGCGCCGCCTGACCTACCGGCGTGCCCACCGGCAGGGATCCGCGCCGGTGGCGCCGGCGGGCCCGGCCGCCCAGCCCTATGTTTGGGGCGTGCCCAGCCTCGACGACCTGCTGCCCCACGTCGCCGCCCATGCCGTGCTGGGTCACCAGCGAGGCGTCACCGTACAGTCCGTCACCATGATGGCCGGCGCCGGCCCCGACGACTGGGCGGGCGTGGTGGAGCCCGAGGGGTCCGACGGCATGACCCGGGCCGTCGTCGCCCTGGCCGGGCCGGCGATGGACGCACTTCGCGCCGGCGGCAGCGAGGCAGCCAAGGTGTCCGACTGGGACGCCGACCGGCTGAAGGCTCTGCGCGCCGTGTCGGGCGACACCGCTCTTTTGGCTCAGGCCGAGGGGGCGGCGGGGGAGGAGGTGGCCGGGTCGCGCTCGCGCATAGAGCGCCTGGCCGAAGCGCTGAGGGCGCACGTCGGCGACGCCGGCACCGACCTGCTGGGCCGGTGCCGCCTGGAGGGCGCCGACCTGGCGAAGGCGCTGGCGGCAGGAGGCTGACCCGCCGGGAGGCTGACCCGCCGGGAGGCTGACCCGCCGGGAGGCTGACCTGACGGGAGGCTGACCTGACGGGAGGCTGACCCGCCGGGAGGCTGACCCGCCGGGAGGCTGACCCGCCGGGAGGCTGACCCGCCGGGCTGACCCGCCGGGAGGCTGTCAGCGGGCTCGCTTCAGCGGGGCCAGGGCCAGCATCAGGCGCTTGTCACCAAGGCCGGGGAAGCGCACCGTGGCCTCGGCCCTGGCCCCGTCGCCGCCACCGAGCTCGACCACCACTCCTTCGCCCCACTTCGCATGCACGACCGTCTCGCCCACCCGCAGTCCCAGCCCCTCGGCGCCGGTGCCGCGCACCGGGGAGGCCTTTCCCCTCCGCATGGCCGATTCGACGATCTCGTCCCTGAGAGAGCCCCTCTCCCACGGCCGCCTGGGCCGGCGGCTGCCCTCGGCCACCACGACCAGGTGCTCGGGAACCTCCTCCAGGAAGCGGCTGGGCAGGTTGTTCTGGGTCTGGCCCCACAGGCTCCGGCACCAGGCATGGGTCAGGGACAGCCTCTCCTGGGCCCGGGTGATGCCCACGTAGCACAGCCGGCGCTCCTCCTCGACCTCGTCGGGCTCGTCCAAGGTACGGCTGTGGGGGAAGATGCCCTCCTCCATCCCGACCATGAAGACCACCGGGAACTCCAGGCCCTTGGCCGTGTGCAGGGTCATGAGCAGGACCCTGGTCTCGTCGTCGGGGACCTCGCCGCCGGCGGGCAGGTCGTCGCTGTCGCTGGCCAGGCTCACCTGCTCCAAGAAGGTGTCGACGTCGGGGGCCTCGGCGGCCGCGCCCACCAGTTCCATGAGGTTCTCGACCCGCCCGGTCGCCTCCAAGGTGCCCTCCGCCTCCAGCTCGTCGAGGTAGCCGGTGCGGGCCAGGATCTCCTCCAGCAACCCGGCCGGGCCCCGGGCCTCGTCGGAGCGGGAATCCTCGCCGGTGCCGGGGACCTCGCCGGTGGCCGGGGGCTCGGTAGTGCGCGACAGGGCGCGCAGGCCGGCCAGGAGGTCCTGCAGCTCGCCGAGGGCCCGCAGCGCCCGGCCGCTCACGCCGGCGTCGGCGGCATCGGTGATGGCCTGGTCGAAGGTGGTCCCGTTCTCCAGGGCCCAGGCCTCCAGCCGGCGCAGCGAGGTGTCGCCCACGCCCCGGCGGGGAACGTTGACGATCCGCTTGAGCGAGACCTCGTCGGCCGGGTTGACCACGGCCCGCAGGTAGGCCAGGGCGTCCTTGATCTCCCGGCGGTCGTAGAAGCCGGTCCCCCCCACCACCTTGTAGGGGATGTTCCGGCGGCGCAGCTCCTCCTCGACGATCCGGCTCTGGGCGTTGGTGCGGTAGAACACGGCGACGTCGCCCCAGGCCAGCCGCTCCCCGACCCCTCCCCCCGCCGGCCCCGGCCGGCGGGTGCCGTGCAGGCGCTGCATCTCCGAGGCCACCCATACCGCCTCGCCGTGCTCGTCGTCGGCGTGGTAGCGCACCACCTGCTCGCCACCCGCCCGCTCGGTCCACAGCGACTTGGGCTTGCGCATCGTGTTGTGGGCGATCACCGCGTTGGCCACGTCGAGGATGCTCTGGGTGGAGCGGTAGTTCTGCTCCAGGGCGACCACGGCGGCGTCGGGGAAGGCGTCCTCGAACTGCAGGATGTTGCGGATGTCGGCGCCCCGGAACCCGTATATGGCCTGGTCGCTGTCGCCCACCACCGAGACGTTGTGGTGGGCGCCGCCGAGGAGGAGGACCAGCTCGTTCTGGGCCCGGTTGGTGTCCTGGTACTCGTCGACGAGGACGTGGCGGAACCGGGCCCGGTAGTGGGTGGCCACCTCGTCGAAGGCCTGCAGCAGGTTGACGGTGACCAGCAGCAGGTCGTCGAAGTCCATGGCACTGGCCACCTGCAGCCGGCGCTGGTAGTCGCGGTAGATCTCGGCCACCTGGCGCTCGCGGCGGGTGCCGGCGCCGGCGGCGAAGGACTCGAAGTCGACCAGCTCGTTCTTGGCCCGGGAGATGGTGGCGTGCACGGCCCGGGGCGAGAACTGCTTGGCGTCGAGGTCGAGGTCCCTTATCACGTAGCCGGTGAGCCGGACAGCGTCGGCCTGGTCGTAGATGGTGAACGAGCTCTTGTAGCCCAGCCGGCCGGCCTCCCGGCGCAGGATGCGCACGCAGGCGGAGTGGAAGGTGGACACCCACATCCGTGACGCCACCGGCCCCACCAGCAGGGCCAGGCGCCGGCGCATCTCCTCGGCCGCCTTGTTTGTGAAGGTGATGGCCAGTATCTCGAAGGGCGCCACCCCCGCCTCGGCGATCAGCCAGGCTATGCGGTGGGTGAGGACCCGGGTCTTGCCCGAGCCGGCGCCGGCGACGACGAGCAGGGGGCCGCCGGGGTGGGTGACGGCGGTGGCCTGCACCGGGTTGAGCCCCCGCAGCGCCTCGGGCCGGCCCGAGTCAGGACCCACCGCCGCAGAGTGGTCCTCGGCACGGTGGTCCTCGGCACGGTGGTCCTCGGCACGGTGGTCCTCGGCACGGTGGTCCTCGGCACGGTGGTCCTCGGCCATGAAAGCAGCCAGGGTACCCGAGTCCCCGGCCACCGG
>JBOGGP010000215.1:0-4592 GCA_050744105.1 Acidimicrobiales bacterium | reverse complement strand
GCCCCGCGGGCGCCGGCGGGGCGGCGGGCGCGGCCGGGCCGGCGGCGGCCTCCGCCTCGACCTCGGCGATGGCACGGTCGATTATGGCGCGCTGGGCCTGCTCGTCGAACGCCTCGCCGATGACCTTCTCGACCACGGCGACGACCACACCGGCGATCTGGCCTCGCAGCTCCTCGGAGGCCCGGCGGGAAAGGGCCTCGATGTCAACCGAGGCCCGGGCGATTGTCCGCTCGTACTCCTGCTCGCCCCGCTGGCGCAGCTCACCGCGCAGGGACTCGCCCAGCCGGTTGGCCTCGTCCACCAGGGCCCTGGCCTCCCGCCGGGCCTCGGCAATGGCGTCGTGGTACTCGCTCTCGGTCTGGGCCACCCTGCGCTTGGCCTCCTCGGCGTCGTCGAGACCCTGGCGGATGGTGGCCTGGCGCCTGTCCATCATCTGGTTGAGTGGCGGCAGGACGTACTTGGCCAAGACGCCGAGCACGAGCAGGAACGCCACCAGCTCGACGAGGAAGGTGGCGTTGGGTACCAGGAAGTTGGAGGCGACGATCACCGCGGGTAGGTCAGCCCTTGGCCAGGACGAAGACGAAAAGGGCCATGAACGCCAGGTTGATGAAGTACATGCCCTCCACCAGGCCGATGATCAGGAACATCGTCGAGTACAGCGTCCCCTGCACCTCGGGCTGGCGGGCTATGCCGGCGATGGTCTGGCTGCCGGCGAGCCCGTCGCCGATGGCGGCGCCGACAGCGCCCCCGCCCAGGGCCAGGCCGCCGCCGGTGAAGGCTCCGGCCAGCTCGATCGCCTTTTCTATGGATGCTGCCATTGGGTTGGAACCTCTCCTGGTTGGGTGGGGCGGGGGGGACCGCTCAGCGGGTCTCGGTGGCTCAGCGGGTCTCGGTGGCTCAGCGGGTCTCGGTGGCTCAGCGGGTCTCGGTGGCTCAGCGGGTCTCGGTGGCTCAGCGGGTCTCGGTGGCTCAGTGGCTCTCGGTGGAGAACTGGTAGTAAAGGATGGTAAGGAGGGCGAAGATGAAGGCCTGGATGACCCCGATGAACATGTCGAACAGCTTCCAGATGACGGTGAAGGCGACGCTGACGGGGGCGAAGTAGATGGGGAAGCTGATCAGCAGGGCGATCATGATCCCGCCGGCGAAGAGGTTGCCGAACAGCCGCAGGGCGAGCGTGAACGGGCGGGTAATGTGCTCCAGGACGTGCAGGGGGCTGAAGAAGTCCAAGACGGACCGACCCAGGCCCTTGGCCCGGATCCCGGCGGCGTTGGTGAGCACGAACACGGTGATCCCCAGGGCGTAGCACAGGTTGACGTCGGCGGTGGGCGACGGCAGGTAGTCGGTGTTGTGGAACAGGCCGGGGAGGATCTCCACCCAGTCGGCCACCAGGACCAGGACGAAGATGGTCACCCCTAGCGGCACCACCCGGCGGTACCTGGGGCCGAGGGACGATTCTACCTGGTCGGCCACCCCTCCGACGACCGTCTCCCATACCAGCTGCACCCGCCCGGGCACCCCTGAGGTCACCTTGGCCCTTATCAAGAAGCCCAGGCCGAGCACGACGGCCGCGGCTATGCCGGTTGCCCAGATGGTGTCCACGTTGAACGCGCCGCTGGTGACGTGGTCGCCCACGGGGATGTTGATGGCCAGCACGGCGGCGTGCTCACCCACCGCTGCCCCCGGCCTGGCGCCGCTGGTAGGCCAGCAGGGAGACCAGGGCGTTGACGATGAGGGCGGCTTGGAACATGGCCAGGCCCCCGATCACCCCCCAGCCCATCGGGCGGACGAAGACCAGCGCCAGCACGGCCACGGCCGTGGCGATCCCCAGTCGGACCAGCGTGGCGCCGGCAAAGGGCTTGCGCCTGACGGTGCCCTCGGGGGTGATGAAGCGGAGCGCGGAGGCCTGGAACATCCGGTGGTTGCCGATGGCCAGGACCAGGCCGATGGCCAGGCCGGGGGCCACCAGCGGGTAGCCCAGCCCGATGGCGGCGGCGGCGGCCACGGTCGTCACCACCACCGCCGAACGCAGCGTTCGGCGGACGACAGCATCGACTTCGAGCAGGGGGAATGCGGCGAACAAGGGGAGGCGGCTCGATTCAGGCGACGGGGCGCCGTTGGGCCGGGCCGGGCCGGCCGAGGTCAGGTTGCCCGGCGAGGACGCCTCGCCATTGCCCGCAGGGCTGCGTCCTACCCGTGACCACCGCCCGGAATCTACGAAATCGGCGCCAGGGATTGCAAGTTCGCCAGATATTCATCCTGGCCCAGGTCAGCCGGGGACCGCTCCCGCCCGAACCGGGGCCGGTCACTCCTTGGCCGAGGGGGCCGGCACCCCCGGTGGCAGGGGCAGCCCGCCGGGCCGGGTCGGGTCGCCGCTGGCCTCCAGCCTGCGGCGGCCGGCGTGCACGGCATCGGAGGCGGCCGGCTTGGCGTGGTCGCTGCCGTTGCCGGGCAACTGGGCCCGGTTGCCGGGGAGCTTGGCCCGGTTGCCGGGGAGCTTGGCCCGGTTGCCGGGGAGCTGGGCGGGGTCGCTGCCGTTGCCGGGGAGCTGGGCCCGGTTGCCGGGGAGCTGGGCGGGGTCGCTGCCGTTGCCGGGGAGCTGGGCCCGGTTGCCGGGGAGCTGGGCGGCGCCGGCGGCCGGCTGCTGGCCGGCGACCTGGCGCCCTCGAGGGGCGAAGAGGGTGTATAGGGCCACGCCCAGGGCCACGATCCCGATCGGCACCAGGATCGTGTTGCGCCCGTCGAGCGACGGGAACAGCACCAGGGCAGAGAGCAGGGCGGTCCAGGTCCACAGGATCACCACCGAACGGGTGTGGCCGTGGCCCAGGCGCATGAGCCGGTGGTGCAGGTGGTTCTTGTCGGGCACAGCTGGGTTGGTCCGCCGGCCGGCCCGGCGGACTATGGCGAAGGCGGTGTCGAACATCGGGATCCCGAGGATCACGAAGGGGATGAGGATGGGGGCGAAGAAGAAGTAGGTCTTGCCGCTGAAGGCGTTGGCGGTCTGGCCGACCACCGAGACGGTGGACGCCGCCATCAGCAGACCGAGCAGCATGGCCCCCGAGTCCCCCATGAAGATCCTGGCCTTGTGCGGGAAGTTGTGGGGCAGGAACCCGACGCACAGGCCAAAGACGACGATGGCCACCAGCGGGCCGAAGCTGGCGTTGTCCGCCGGGCCCACCGTGCCGTTGGCCACCAGGCGGTGGGAGTAGAGGAAGAAGGTCAGGGCGGCGATCCCGACGGTACCGGCGGCCAGACCGTCCAGACCGTCGATCAGGTTGACGGCGTTGGCCATGCCCACCACCCACACCACGGTCAGCAGCGGCGCCATCGCCGGCGACAGCACCACGGTGGTACCGACCAGGGGCACCCGGAAGAACAGCATGGTGAGCCCGGCCAGGTACAGGACGGTGCCGGCCAGCACCTGGCCCGACAGCTTCGCCGGCGGTGACATCTCCCGTAGGTCGTCGACCATGCCCACGCCGAAGATCACCGCCGCCCCCATCACCAGGCCGATCGGTTCGGAGTCGGCGCGGAACACGCTGCGGAAGTCCGGTAGCTGGGAGGCCACGGCCATGGCCGCCAGCAGGCCCATGAACATGGCGGCACCCCCCACCGTCGGGGTGGGGTCCTCGTGGACCTTGCGGTCGTCGGGGACGACGATTATCGAGAACCGCACCGCCAGCCGGCGGACCACGAAGGTCGTGAGCATCGTCACCGCGGCGGCCACAGCGGCCACGATCACGTAGTCGCGGTACTGGCTGATGCGATCGCCCCCCTAGGCCCGGTGCCCGCCGGTCATGGGTAGGGGGTGAACTTCGAGCACATGTTGGCCACGTCCTCCCGGACCGCCCCCAGCACGTCCTCGTCGTCCCGGCCGGCCAGGCCCCGGCCGATCAGCCCGGCGATGGCGGCCATCTCCGCCTCGCCCATGCCCGCGGTGGTGACCGCCGGCGTGCCGACGCGCACGCCGCTGGTGACGAACGGCGACCGCGGGTCGCCGGGGATCTGGTTTTTGTTGAGGGTGATCCCGGCCCGGTCGAGGGCGGCCTGGGCCGCCTTGCCGGTGAGGTCGGGGTCGAAGCTGGCCAGGTCGACCAGCATCAGGTGGTTGTCGGTGCCACCGGACACGATGCGCAGCCCCTCGCCGGCCAGGGCGGCGGCCAGGGCCCGGGCGTTGGCCACCACCTGGGCGGCGTACTGCTTGAACTCGGGCTGGGAGGCCTCCCAGAAGGCGACCGCCTTGGCCGCGATCACGTGCTCCAGGGGGCCGCCCTGGAGGCCGGGGAACACCGCCTTGTCGATGGCCGGGGCCAGGTCGGCCCGGCACAGGATGCAGCCTCCCCGAGGCCCCCTCAGCGTCTTGTGGGTGGTGAGGGTGACCACGTCGGCCACCCCCACCGGGTTCGGATGGACGCCGCCGGCGATGAGACCAGCCACGTGGGCGGCGTCGAAGAGGAACAGGGCGCCCACCGAGTCGGCGATGCGCCCGATGGCCCCTGGGTCGATGACACGCGAGTAGGCGGTGGCACCGGCCACGATCAGCTTGGGGCGGTGACGTTCGGCCAGGTCGGCCAGGGCGTCGAGGTCCATGCGCT
>JBOGGP010000214.1:0-4594 GCA_050744105.1 Acidimicrobiales bacterium | reverse complement strand
TGCACCCCCGGATATCTGCGCCCGAGTGGGCGAGGTGCGGCCCGCTGCCCTAGAATCACGCGCCGAGTCGAGCGCGGGGAGGGTCCCCGCGCCGGATAGCTGATGGGACGGGCAGGTCGCCATGGCCGAGGGTGCCACCAGGTTCCGGACACTCGCCCTCGGCGGGTTGGTGCTGCTCGCCGGCACGTCCGTCGCCGCCGGCTTCGAGGGCCTGCCCAGCCCGGTGGTGCTGGCCATCTTCGCCTCCCTGGCGATCTGGGCGGAGAACAACCAGGTGGACCTGTCCACCAACGTGACGGTGAGCCCGCACGTGCTGTTGGTCTCGGCGGCCATCGTCGCCTTCGACGGCCACGGCGCCATCCTCGGAGCAGCCGCGTGCGGGGCGGCCGGTGGCCTGGTCGTCGCCCACCTGCGCCGGCACAAGTTTGCCGTGGCGGCATACAACACCGCCCAGTTCGGCCTGTCGGCGGCGGCCGCCGCCGGCGCCTACCAGCTGCTGCTGGTCGGCACCTACCCGGCCATCGCCGGCTACCTGCTGGTGCCGGTCGCCTACGTCTGCGCCAATGCCGTGCTGGTCCTGGCCGGCGTGTCCTGGGAGTCCGGGCTCCCGGTGGCCGCGGTGTGGCGGGACATCCGCCCGGTGCTGCCCCTCGACCTGGTCTTCGGCATCCTGGGCGTCCTCCTCGGGCGCCTATACGTAGAGGTCAGCCCGCTGGCCGCCGTCGGGGTCCTGGCCCCCGCCGTGCTGGCCCTGGCCGTCTACCAGCTGCTGTCCACGTCGCGGGGGGCTCGCACCCAGGTGGAGGCGCTGTACAAGTTCACCCAGGAGCTGGAGGGCACGGGCGGCGAGGAGGAGACGGCCGCCTCGGTCCTGCACTGGGTGCGCGAGCTGGTGCGGGTCGGGGTGGCGGAGATGACCGTGGTCGGACCCGAAGGCTGGACCAGGCTGACCAGCCAGGGCGACGGTCTGACCCGGTCGGAGGGCTCGGGCCGCCCCGTCGAGGTGGAGGCCATGGTCACCGGGCCTCTAATCGGCAAGGGACTGGCCGCCGACAGCCCGCTGCGCCGGCAGCTCGACGGGCGCCAGTTCGGCGAGGCCATGCTTGCACCCCTCCGGATAGACAACACTCTCGTCGGCACCCTCACAGTGGCCGACCGGCGGGGCGGGGCGGCCTTCACCCGTGACGACCTGCGCCTGCTGGAGACCCTGGCCAGCCACGCCGCCATCTCCCTGAACAATGCCAAGCTGGTCGACCGCCTGCGCTGGGACTCCACCCACGACCGGCTGACCGGACTGACCAACCGCGACCATTTCGGGCGCCTCGTCGCCGACGTACCGACCTCGTGCGCCGTCCTCCTGGTCGACCTCGACCGCTTCAAGGAGATCAACGACACGCTGGGCCACGGCTGCGGCGACAGCCTGCTGCGGGCGGTGGCCGAGCGCATGAGGCAGCGGCTGGTCGGTGACGCCGTGGTGGCCCGCATGGGAGGCGACGAGTTCGGGATCCTGATGCCCGGCACCGGCAGCGGCGACGCCGCCCAGGCCGCGGTGGAACTGCTCACCACCCTCGAGCAGCCATTCGAGGTAGACGGCCTGCAGCTCGAGGTAACCGCCAGCGTGGGGGTCGCCATCGGCAACGGCGAGCCTGACCCGGCCAAGCTCCTCCAACAAGCCGACGTTGCCATGTACAGCGCCAAGGCGGCCCACAGCGGCTGGGAGATGTACTCCGCCGACCGGGACCATCACGACCCCCGGCGGCTGGGCCTGGCCAGCGAGCTGCGCCGGGCCATCCGCGGCGGTGAGATCGAGGTCTACTTCCAGCCCAAGGCCCGCCTGTCCTCGGTCTGCACCTGCGGAGTCGAGGCCCTGGCTCGGTGGGCCCACCCCCGCTACGGGATACTCGGCCCCGACAGCTTCATCCCCGTGGCCGAGCACGCCGGCCTGATCAAGGCGCTGACCATGTTCGTGCTCAAGCAGGCGGTGGCGCAGCACCGCGAGCTGCGCCGCCTGGGCTTCGACCTGGGTGTCGCCGTCAACCTCTCGGTCCGTTCGGTGCTGGACGTCAACCTGCCCGATCAGGTCGGCGAGGTGATCCTGGCCCACGGGATGCCGCCCGCCGACCTCACCCTCGAGATCACCGAGAGCAGCATCATGGCCGACCCCGGTCGCACCATCGGGATCCTCGGCCGCCTGTCGGACATGGGGGTGCAGATCGCCCTGGACGACTTCGGCACCGGCTACTCCTCCCTGTCGTACCTGAAGCGGCTCCCGGTCAACGAGGTCAAGATCGACCGGTCGTTCACGGTGGGGATCCTGACGAACGAAAAGGACGAGGCGATCGTGCGCTCCACCATCGACCTTTCCCACCACCTCGGCCTGCGGGTAATTGCCGAAGGCGTCGAGGACGGGGCAACGTGGTCCCGCCTGCGGGACCTCGGCTGCGACCAGGCCCAGGGCTATTTCGTCAGTCCCCCGCTGAGCTCCGGCGGCCTGGTCCGGTGGCTGCAGCGCAGCCCCAACCCCATCGACTTGATGGGTGAACCACATGTCTCACCCGTGCAGGGCTGGAGGGGGGCCGGTCCGGGAGGCGCCGGCCCGCCGCCTCCGAAGCCTTCACCCTGAGTAGGCTCTGACCCACTCCAACCACCGCACCACGCCCGGCCAGGGCCCCTGGCCGGGCGCCGAGCGGCGGGGGTCGAGCGGCTGCGGATTGGTCGGCTGCGGATCGGCAGGGCGTACGAGGGACACATCGATGACTTGTCAAGCCAGCTGGCGGAGGGGAGCCTCCCTCCTCGCCGCGCTCGCCGGCACCGTGGCCGGCAGTCTCGGTGTGCTCGGGCTCGGATTTCCGTCACCCGCCGCCGCCGCCCCCACCGCCACCTGGGACGCCCTGTCGCCGTCGGGGGCCAGCGTCCCGGCCCCCCGGCAGGGCGGGGCCATGGCCTACGACGGCGCTACCGGCCAGGTGGTGCTCTTCGGGGGCCTGTCGGGCAACGGCATACTCCTCAACGACACCTGGCTGTGGAACGGTACGAGCTGGACCCGGGCGCAGCCGACGACCAGTCCCGCTCCAACCCAGGGGGCCGCCATGGCCTACGACGACAACCTGCGGGAGCTGATCCTCTTTGGCGGCGAGACCCAGCCGAGCCGGAGCGACGCCCCGGCCGTGGTCTCCAACCAGACCTGGGCATGGAACGGCCAGAGCTGGTACCTGATCGCCACACCAGTGGCCCCCCCCGCCCGGATGGGAGCCACCATGGGCACCTACGACGGCGGCTCAGGTCAGTTCGTCCTCTTTGGCGGCACTGCCATCGACACCGCTGGGGCGGGCAGGCTCCTGGACGACACCTGGACCTTCGACGGCTCGGCCTGGACGCTGAGGGGCCCGGGATCGACTCCGCCCCCTCGCAGCGCGGCGGTCTCGAGCTGGGACCCGGAGGCCGGCGGCCTCGTGCTGTTCGGCGGGGCGGTCAGCCAGGGGCCGAGCCCAGGCCAGCCCGAGGGCGTGACCACCTGGCTGGCTGATACCTGGACATGGGACGGGCAGACCTGGGCCCAGGTGGCCACGCCGGTCTCCCCTCCGGCCCGCTCGGGCGCCACCCTGTCCTACGACGGCGACCTGCACGCCGGCGTGCTGTTTGGCGGGCAAGGCGCCGGAGGACCGGCCTCCGACACCTGGACGTTCAACGGGAGCGCGTGGGTGGTGCTCACCCCCGGCCACCCCCCCGGGCCCCGCTTCCTCGCCACCGCCAGCTGGGACAGCCAAACCCACCAGCTGGTACTCTTCGGCGGTGCCGCCGGCGGTGGCGCCGTCTACGGCGACACCTCGGCCCTGACCGTGGTCGCCGCCTCCCCCCCGTCGTCGACGACGTCCACCCCGCCGGCGACGACCCCTCCGGCCCCTTCTCCCTCGGCCACCTCGACCGTGCCCGTCCAACCAGGGTCGACCACGCCCACCACAAGCCATTCCCGCCTGCCAGGCCAGCCCACCACCACCGTGCCCACCACCTCTCCCCGGGCAGGAGGTCCGGGGACGGGTGCTCCCGCCCCCCTGACGGCCACGGCTCGCACCGCTTCGACGGGCCAGACGGTCACGCTGACCGGCAGCGGCTTCGCCCCTGGGGCCGCCGTGACCATCTCGTTCCACTCGGCGACCGTCGTCCTCGGCTCGATCCGAGCGAACAGCCACGGTGACTTCTCGCTGGCCGTGACCATCCCGGCCGGCGCGCCGGAGGGGCCCCATCATCTCGAAGCCAGCGGGATGGACCGGGCGGGCTCCGTCGTGACTATGTCGACCCCGATCCGGGTGGTGCCGTCGCCGCCGTCGAAGTCGGGCCCGAGCGCCGAGACGGTGGTCATGGTGGCCTTGGCCGTGCTCATCCCGGGGGGCACCTGGCTGGTGTTGCACCTGCTGGGCGCCGGGGGACGCCGGCGCCGGGCCAACTGAACACCGGTCAACCGGGTACCGGGTCACCGGGTCAGCGGTCACCGGGTCAGCGGTCACCGGTCACCGGTCACCGGTCACCAGACGTTCATCTGGTGTCCTCCCCGAGCGGTCCGGGCGTTAATCCGGCGGAAAGCACGGGCCCGTAG
>JBOGGP010000213.1:0-4594 GCA_050744105.1 Acidimicrobiales bacterium | reverse complement strand
CTCCAAGGCGTCATCGACCAGCTCAACACCAGCCCACCCCACCTCACTGGCGACCGACGCCCCATCACCTACCAAATCGGGCCGCGACCTTGACCACGCCAACCCCCCCTACTACCGGAGGTCTGGGACTGGCACCCGACCAAACGCCCCAGCTTCGCCGACGCCATCGCCGAGCTACGCCGGGTGCTGTGGAGCGAACGAATTACTCACGCTTCCAGGACCGGCACCCTCAACCAGGAAACGACCGACCTAATAGTCGAAGCCCTTGCCACCGCTGCATGACCGCCGCAAACCGGCTCAGCCCCCACCTCACATACTGCGAAAGTCGACTTCCACAAACGGTGAAATTGCCACGATACTGGTGCGGCAGCCGCTGAACCCGCCCTTCCAAGGAGGCGCAGATGCCCGCCGTGACCGCCCCGGATTGGACAACCCTGACCCGACTACCCCACCTCGACCCGTCCCGCGCGCCGGAGCGGTCGGTGGGCTCGGTCACCACCGCGCCCGGGGGCCACGAGGGCGAGGGCTTCCCCGTGCGCCGGGCGTTCGCCGGCAGGACCCTTTCCGCCCTCGACCCGTTCGTGCACATGGACCAGATGGGCGAGGTCGACTACGCCCCGGGCGAGCCGAAGGGGACGCCGTGGCATCCCCATCGCGGCTTCGAGACCGTCACCTACATGATCGACGGGACCTTCGCCCACCAGGACTCCAACGGTGGAGGCGGTCTGATCAAAGACGGCGCCACCCAGTGGATGACCGCCGGGCGGGGCATCCTTCACATCGAGACGCCACCGGAGGAGCTGGTCGTCTCCGGCGGGCTGTTCCACGGGATCCAGCTGTGGGTGAACCTTCCGGCCAAGAGGAAGTGGGTCCCGCCCGCCTACCAGTCCCTCGAAGCTGGCGACGTCGCCCTCCTCGCGTCGCCCGACGCCGGGGCCCTGGTCCGGGTGATCGCCGGCGAGGTGGCCGGGGTCGCCGGCCCCGGCTCGACCCAGACCCCGATCTCGATGATCCACGCCACGATCACGCCCGGCTCCCTGCTGGCGCTCCCGTGGAACCCCGCATTCAACTCTCTCGTCTACGTGCTCGCCGGCTCGGGGGAGGCCGGGGCGGACCGCCGCCCGGTCAGCACCGGTCAACTGGTGAGCTTTGGCCCCGGGCAGTGGCTCAGCGTGCGAGCTGCGGACCACCAGGGCTCCGCGCTGGAAGTGCTCTTCCTCGGCGGCGAGCCCATCGGGGAGCACGTCGAGCACTACGGCCCGTTCGTGATGAACACCCGCGAGGAGATCGGCCAGGCCCTCGCGGACTTCGAGGCGGGCCGGCTGGGCCGCGTCCCCCCGGGCGCCCTCATGCCCCACGGCGCCGATCCCGCCCCGGTGCGGACCGAGCACTCCGGGATCTGAAGGCCGGGCCATGCGGCGTGTTCGCGGAGGTGGTCGTGCAGGTACGGGAGTGGTGGTCAACGGATCATCGGCCACCGTGTCGTGGGCGGCGGCCGAGGACAACAACTCGCCGGTGACGTCCTACACGGTGACCCCTGAGCCCCAGGACGTGTCGCCTCAGCGGGTTGCCGCGACGTCTTGACCGCCACGTTCAGCGGCCTCACCCTTGCCCTTGGGATTGGTGGCGGGTCGGTGCCGCCGATCAGGATCCCGGGCTGGGCCAGGACCTGGTACCACCGCGACGCCGAAGACGGCTCGGAGGGCACCCGGTTCTGGAACGTCGTGATCAGGCCACGTTGGCCATCGACTACTAAGACTAAGACTAAGACGAGCGTTGCTTCGTTGACTCTGTTCTACCGAGGTGACGCACTCACCCATTTACACTGCCAGGTCTTGACCAGCGTGAATACTCAAAATTCAGTCAACGAAGCAACGCTCGCCTTGGTACGACGCTGAAGCGGCCGTCTGCCTGTTGAAGGACACTTGCGATGGCACCGTCGCTCCGCGTGTAGACAGTGCCCCCGCCGCGAACGACAGCGATCTCAGCCTCGTTGAGTACGCCGCCGCGCGTCGCAGACTCGCCGGCGATTCGTGTCGCTCCATGGATCGTCGTCTCCGGACCGGTAGTGGCGCTTCCGGTTTCTGGGCCAACACACGAACCCACCACCGAAATGTCGTAGTCGGGACCTCGGATCCGACCCTGACCTGCCAGTATCTGCTCGTGGACCCCGACACGCTGCCCGCCAGAGTGTGCGATTACCCCGACGGCGTTCTGTGCCCCCGGTAGCGGCGACGCGGACGCCGGGCCGGCCAGGAGTCCGGCCATCCCGACGATCATCGCGGCCAGGACCGCGGCGAGCGCGACGAACACCCGGCCGGCGGTCGGGCGGCGGAACCCAGACACTCCTGCGCGGCTTGCAGCGGGGACGGTCACCGACCGACAGTCTTCCAGGCGGCGGTGACCGCTACGCGGCTATAGGGGGCGGCGGGCCGCTGAAGAAGGAACCGGGCCGACCGGGTTGCTGTCAGGGGAGGAGGGTGAAGGCGTCGAGGTGGCGGGGGCGGACCACGGCGAAGTCCCGGCGGTTCAAGGTGGCCAGGGTGTCGATCCCGAGTCGTTCGGCGATGGTGATGACGCTGGCGTCGACCAGGCCGAGTCCCATGTCGGCGTAGGTGTCGATCAGCTCCACGCAGCGCCGGTAGTCGTCGAGGCTGAGATCTACCACCTTGAGCTCGCCTGCGGTGATCAGACCCAGAAAGGCGGTTTCGCCGGCGGGACCGAGGCGCGACTCGATCATCCACGCCGTCTCCGCGACCGCCGGGGCGGGCATGAGCAGCCCGCCGTGATGGGCCCGCAGCAGTTCGGCGCAGTCACCATGGCGGGGTTCGTCGACATCGGCGGCCGACAGGGCCACCCCAGTGTCAAGTACGACCGCCACCGGGGTGGTTCAGACGCCTTCGGCGGTCTTGCGGTCGGCGAGGTCGGCGCGGGCCCGGTGGATGTCGAACGGCTCGCGTTGTCCCGAAGCGCCCGATCCGATGAACGCTTCGAGGGCGTCACGGCCAGGATCGGCACCGGTCGGGAAACGCACGGCGAGAGCCTCGGCGGCCACCTCGTCGACGGTCATCCCGCGCCGGGCGGCCTCGACCGCCAAACGATCGACCAGTTCGTCAGGTAGGTGCACCACCGACATGCATCCCAGGGTAGAGCCAGCCTATGACCTCGACCTCGGGTTTCCTTCTTCAGCCGCCCCGAACAGCCAGCCGTCGGACACGAAGGTCAGGTCAGGACGTCAGGTCAGGACGGGCGTGTGTGCAACCTTCATATCACCGACGGAGGCGACTCCATGGTCGACGTCTTGGAACGTTCTACGTGGTGGAGCCGGGACTGCCAACCCGAGCCAAGCCGGTATCAAGGCGCACAACGACAACAGGTCACCGCCGGCCCACCCGCGGTGCCACCCGCCGGCCCACCAACCAGAGGGCCCGCCGGCCAGCCGCCGGCCGCTGCGGGACGCCGGCGCGAACGGAGGCGGCTACCGCGGCGTTCGCCGACCCCTCGGGCCCGGTAACCCGGTGGCCGACGACCGGGTCCGGTCGGGGACCCCCTCGGTGGGTCTGCCGGCGACTGTCCTCACCACCCTGCTGGATTCGATTCTGCATGCGCGTACTCCTCAGGCCTCAGGCATTCAGCGGGTCCAGAGTCGAGTCCCTCTAGCCCTGACCCGGCCACCAGCCCTCCCCGCTCCACGCAGACAGGTCGGGAGGGGTCGGGAGGGTAGGTGCTGGTCGGCGTGAAGCCAATCCGACCCCCCGCTCACCCGGGCAGCGGTGCCAATCAAGACGGTTTACGTGACAGAAGAGGTGAAGGTGGTCAGCGCGATCCAAAAAAGGGGCGGGCTGGCGGGGGTGCGTGGCGATTGCGTGCAACCCCGTCGCGTACTCCGTCGTCGTCATCAACGGCGAGCCCGACCAGGGTCTCGGGGTTGGTGCGGCGGCTGCGGGCGACGGCGCTGCGCACCCGGCTGTCTTCGTCACCAGCCAGCCTGGCGAGCAGCTCCGGCTCCGCCAGGGGGTTGGCCGTTACGTAGCGGCGAACCCCTGCGTCGTGGTCCGCTGCCATGCGCGCCTGGTCGTCCGGCCCGATCGACGGGTTGGTGGCGACTGCCCGGCGGACAAACGCCTCCTGGTCGGCCATGAGCCCGACAAGCTGAGCGGGTGGCGTGCGGGGATTGAACGCCACCGCCCGACGGACCTCCCACGCCGGATCAGAGGCCAGCTCGGCCAACGCCAGGCCCGACGTAGAGCTGTTGAGCGCCACAGCCGTACGCACTTCCTCGGCGTCGTCGGCGGCCAACTCAGCCAACATCCCCGAGGCGGCCGACCGATTGCGTGCGACCGCCCGGCGGACCTTGACGTGCGGGTCCCGGCTCAAGACACCCAGTGCCTCGGCAGGGGTGGTCCCACGCCCACCGACAACTCGGCGCACCTTCCACACCTGGTCCAGAGCCAGTCGAGCCAGGGTCTCGGGAGCCAAGATTGAATTGCGCGACAACGACAACCGAACGGAATCGACCTTGTCGCCCGCCAAGTGATCAAGTGACTCGACCGGTGTGGTCGGGTTCCCGGCCACCTTCTCCCGCACCTCGGGT
>JBOGGP010000212.1:0-4604 GCA_050744105.1 Acidimicrobiales bacterium | reverse complement strand
GCCGCCGCCTGGCAACCGCCGGCCAGCAGCCGCCGCCTGGCAACCGCCGGCCAGCAGCCGCCGCCTGGCAACCGCCGCCTGGCAACCGCCGGCCAGCAACTGCCGGCCCGCAGCTATGGCCCGATGGCGCCCACCACGTAGTCGACGCAGCGGGTCAGGGCCTCGACGTCGGCCGGCTCGACGGCGGGGTACATGGCCACCCTGATCTGGTTGCGCCCGAGCCCCCGGTAGGCCTCGACGTCGACGATGCCGTTGGCCCGCAGCACCCCGGCCACCAGGGCCGCCGGCACGGAGTCGTCGAAGTCCACGGTCCCCACCACGTTGCTGCGGGCCGCCGGGTCGGCCACGAAATGACGGGCATAGCCGCACGACCCCACCCACGAGTAGAGGATCGATGCCGACCGGGCACAACGGCCGGCGGCGAAGGGGAGGCCCCCTTTCCCCAACATCCACTCCAGCTGGTCGGCCATCAGCACGAGGGTGGCCACCGCCGGGGTGTTGAGCGTCTGCTGGCGCCGGCTGTTGGCAATGGCCAGGACCAGGTCCAGCGAGGGAGGGACCCAGCGACCGGTGGCGCCCAGCTTTTCCGCCCGCTCGACGGCGGCCGGCGACAGGAGGGCGACCCACAGGCCGCCGTCGGATCCGAGGCACTTCTGTGGCGAGAAGTAGTAGGCGTCGAAAGTGGCCGGGTCGACGGGTAGACCCCCGGCGCCCGACGTGGCGTCGACGGCGACGAGCGACTCTGGCCCGGCGCCCTCCGGCCTGGTCAGGTCCGCCATCACCCCCGTCGAGGTCTCGTTGTGGATCAGGGCGTACAGGTCGATCCCGGGCCGTCCCACCGCCTCGGCCCTCTGGCCGGCCGGGGCGGCGATCACCTCGGGCTCCTTGAGGTGGGGGGCGGCGGCCGCCACCGCGGCGAAGCGGGCGGAGAACTCCCCGAAGGCCACGTGCTGGCTGCGCCGCCCGATCAGGCACAGCGTGGCCACGTCCCAAAACGCCGTAGCCCCGCCGTTGCCGAGCACCACCTCGTACCCGTCGGGCAGGGCGAACAGCTGGGCCAGGCCGGCCCGGACCCGGCCCACCACGGCCCGCACCGGGTCCTGGCGGTGGCTGGTGCCCATGAGCAGCGACCACGCCCGCCCCAGCGCGTCGAGGCCCTCGGGGCGCACCTTGGACGGCCCGGAGCCGAACCGGCCGTCGGCAGGCAGCAGGCCGGCGGGGATCCGGATGGGGGGCAAATCGGCACGAGCGGGTATGGCCACTGTGCCAGCATGGCAGCATGTCGACCGCCAGCACGGCCGGCGCCGCCGGGGGGCCGGCGCCGCCGCGGATCTCCGCCCTGGTGGGGGGGGTGGCAGAGTCAGCCACCCTGGCCATCGACGCCCGGGCCAAGGCGATGAAGGCGGCCGGCGAGGACGTGATCGGCTTCGGCGCCGGCGAGCCCGACTTTGCCACCCCGGCCCACATCGTGGCCGCCGCCGCCGCCGCCTGTGCCGACCCGGCCAACCATCGCTACACGCCGGCCGCCGGCCTGGCCGACCTGCGCCGGGCGGTGGCCGACAAGACCCGCCGCGACAGCGGGTACGAAGTCACCCCGGCCCAGGTCCTGGTCACCAACGGCGGCAAGCACGCCGTGGCCCAGGCTCTCGCCACCATCGTCGACCCCGGCGACGAGGTGCTGGTGCCGGCGCCGTACTGGACCACCTACCCCGAGGCGGTCCGCCTGGCCGGCGGCCGGGTGGCCCTGGTGCCCACGACGGCGGCAGAGGGGTGGCGGGCCAGCGTCGACGCCCTGGAGGCGGCGCGCACGGCCCGCACCAAGGCGCTGGTGTTTGTCTCCCCTGCAAACCCGACCGGTGCGGTCTACCCCCGAGCCGAGATCGCCGCCATCGGGGCGTGGGCCGTCGAGCACCGGATCTGGGTGGTGGCCGACGAGATCTACGAGCACCTGGTCTACGGCGGGGCCGAGCACCACTCGATGCCGGTGGTCGTCCCCGAGCTGGCCGGCACCTGCGTGGTGGTCAACGGGGTGGCCAAGACCTACGCCATGACCGGCTGGCGGGTGGGCTGGCTGATCGGCCCCCCCGACGTGGTGGCCGCCGCCGCCAACCTACAGTCCCACACCACCTCCAACGTCAACAACGTGGCCCAGCGGGCCGCCGTCGCCGCCCTCGACGGGCCCCTCGACGCGGTGGCCGAGATGCGGGCCACGTACGAGCGCCGGCGGGGGATCACGGTCTCCATGCTGGCCGGCATCGACGGGGTGGTGTGCCCCGAGCCCGAGGGGGCGTTCTACGCCTTCCCCGACCTGGCCGGCGTGCTCGGCCGCCGGGTCGGCGGGCGGCGTCCCCAGACGACGGCGGAGCTGGCGTCGGTGGTCCTCGACGAGGCCAGGGTGGCCTTCGTGCCCGGTGAGGCCTTCGGCGCCCCCGGATGCGCCAGGTTTAGCTACGCCCTGGCCGACGGCGACCTGGTGGAGGGGATCGGCCGGGTGGCCAAGCTGCTCGGCGGCTGACCCGGCCAGTCGGTCGCCGATCCGTCGCCGGCCGATCCGTCGCCGGCCGATCCGTCGCCGCCGGCCGTGGCCGGCCGGTGTGGCGCACCCGGTGGCCTGGGTACGGCTATGGTCAATGGTCCTATGGTTTGCTCGGCGGGCCCATGCGGTGGCGGGTCGGCGACATCGGGGCCGGTGGCCGGCCGGCACCGCCGGAAGCATCACTAGCAGGCGGGAGGCGCGGTGGCTTTGAGCATGGATGGCCCCGAGGAGCCTCGGGGACCCGAACAGGTGGCGGCGACGGGGCCCCCAGGTCCCGACGGAGGCGCCGGGGCCGACCGGGCCCTGGTGGAGGCGTACCGCTCCGGCCACGCCGGGGCATTCGACGCCATCTTCGTCAAAAACTACAAGCGCCTGCTGGCCCAGGCCAGGCGCCGGCTGGGCTCGACCGCCGAGGCCGAGGACGCCGTGCAGGAGACCTTCGAGCGGGCCCTGCGGGCGATGCCCACCTTCGGCCGCCGGGGCGAGTTCCGCCTGGGCGCCTGGCTGTCGCGGATCCTGGCCAACGTGTGCCACGACCGGGCCGCCCGCTCGGCGGCCGAGCAGCGATGCGCCGAGCGGGTGGAGCTGAGCGGGCCGGACCGCCTGGAAGAGCCCGACGCCGCCGACGTGGTGGTGGCGCGAGGCATGGCCGCCCGGCTCGGCGAGGTCCTGGGAGAGCTGCCCGCCTCGCAGCGCCAGGCCTTCGTCCTGCGGGCCGTCGAGGGCATGGAGTACGGGGAGGTGGCCACCGAGCAGGGCATCTCCGAGGACAACGCCCGGGCCCGGGTCCACCGGGCCCGGGTGGCCCTGCGCCGGCGCCTGTCGGGGATCGGGTCGGGCCTGTCGGCGGTGTTCGCTCCCCTGGGGGCGATGGCCGGCAACCGCGTCCACCGGCTCCATCGGCGGGGCGACAGCCCGGCGCTACCCCCCCCGGCGCTGCCGGGCCAGGCGGCAGCGGGGGCGGCCAGCCAGCCGGTCGGGGGGGCGATCGGCCAGGTGGGCCAGGTCGTGACCCAGGTGGCCAGCCAGCCGCTGGCCCAGGCCGCCCTGGTCAGCGTCGGATCGTCGCGCTCGTCGGTGCTGGTGGGCATCGTCGCCGCCGTGGCCACCGTCTCGGCCGGCAGCCAGGTGCTCGCCTCGGCGCCGCCGCCGGCCCAGGGTGTGCTCGTCGCCTCCGTCCCCGCCGCCCCGCCCGGGCCGGCCGGGGGCGGGGACGCCACGTCGCTCCCCGACCCGGCGACCGGTCCGGGCCACGTCTCCAGCGGAGGGGTGCCCGCCGCCCCGGTCCCCGCCGGCGTGCTGCCGGCTCCCGATCCGGCGACCCCTGCGACCCTAGCCACGACCCCGGCCGCCTCGCCCACCCTGCCGGCGCTGGGGCCGGGCCCGGCCGACCAGGCCTGGATCGGCCAGGCTCTGGCTTTGTCGGTGGGTTGGACCCCGCCGGCGCCGTCGCTGGCCGGCCTGTGGCCCAACTGCGCGGCGGCCAACGTGGCCCTGACCGACGCCAGTTCCACCTCGGTGGCCGCCAGCTCGGCCGGCGACGCCACCCCGCCGCCCCCGTCTGACCCGTCACCGGCTGCGGTCACGGCCGCCCCGATCCCCGATCCGGTGGCTGCCGGGCTGCTGGCCGTGGGCAATGTCGCGATCGTGGCCGGGGGCGCCCAGGCCGTGGTCCAGGACGAATCGGCCAGCCTGGTGCCGGCCGGTGCGGGCGCCGGCGGGGCCCCGGCCACGATCCACGGCCAGGCCTGCCTGGCCGGTAGCACCCCCACGCTGTCGGCGGTGATTGACGCCGGCGGCTACCCGGCGGTGTCGCTCTACGGCCTGCAGGTGGCCGCCGTGGCCAACCCGGCCGGGCACTTCTGGCTGTGGCGGGGCGTCACCAGCTACAAGGCGCCGGCCGGCTCGCCGGGGTCGGCCCTGACCAGCCAGTTCGTGGCCGAGCTGAGCCAGGCGGCCGGTGCCGGGAGGGCCCAGCTCCGCCTGGCCTTCCTGGCCCCGGGGCCGCCGCCGGCCTCCCCGGGGGCCAGCACCCCGACGGGCACGGTACCGCCGAGCCTGGCGCCGC
>JBOGGP010000211.1:0-4615 GCA_050744105.1 Acidimicrobiales bacterium | reverse complement strand
CCGCCCGCCCCGCCCCGCCCGCCCGGCCCCCAGGCTGCCCGCCGGCCACCTGCGGGTCCGTCTCGCTGGTGGTCACGGCGCCACCGGCGGCCCGTCGGTCCTCCCACCCCGGGGGCGGCGCCGGCGCAGGAAGCGCACCGGGTCGTAGCGGACGTCGACCAGCCGTTCCTTCATGGGGATGATGGCGTTGTCGGTGATCCTGATGCCCTCGGGGCATACCTCGGTGCAGCACTTGGTGATGTTGCAGTAGCCCAGACCGGCGGCCGCCCCCGCCGCCAGCCGGCGATCGACTCCGTCGTTGGGGTGCATGTCCAGCTCGGCGTAGCGGGCGAGGAACCGGGGCCCGGCAAAGGCCGCCTTGTTGTCCTCGTGGTCCCGTATGACGTGGCAGGTGTCCTGGCACAGCCAGCACTCGATGCACTTGCGCATCTCCTGGGACCGCTCGACGTCGACCTGGGCCATCCTGAACGGCGCCTCCCCGGCGCCGGCCGCCGGGCTGAACGCCGGCACCTGGGCCGCCTTGGCGTAGTTCCACGACACGTCGGTCACCAGGTCGCGGATGACCGGGAAGGTGCGCAGGGGGGTCACGACGAGGGCCTCGCCGCCGGGGTAGCTCGACAGCCGGGTCAGGCACATGAGGCGGGGCCGGCCGTTGACCTCGGCCGAGCACGACCCGCACTTGCCCGCCTTGCAGTTCCAGCGCACGGCCAGGTCCCCGGCCTGGGTGGCCTGCAGGCGGTGGATGGCGTCGAGCACCACCTCGCCCTCCTCGACGTCGACCCGGTAGGAGGCGAGCGCCCCACCCGAGGCGTCGCCCCTCCAGATCCTCATCTCCAAGGGTTGGCTCACCGCTCCTCCACCTGGGTCAATGCCCGTCGGCGAGAAGGGCGGCCAGGTGGGGCGGGGGAGTGGGCCGCGGCCGGCGCTGGACACGGATCTGCCCGCCGCCCCCCCCGCCGGCGGGGGCACGGTCGAGGGAAACGACGACGTTGACCTGGCCCCAGGTGTCGTCCGAGGCCGGGTAGTCGTCGCGGGTGTGGCCACCCCTGCTCTCCCGGCGCTCCAGGGCGGCGGCGGCCACCGCCCTGGAGACCAGCACCATGTGGTGCAGGTCCAGGGCCAGGTGCCAGCCCGGGTTGTACTGGCGGTGGCCCTCCACCGCGGCGGTGGCCAGCCGCACCTCCAGACCGGCCAGCCTGTCCACGGCGGAGCGCAGCTCGGCCTCGGTGCGGATGATCCCCACCAGGTCCTGCATGACCTCCTGCAGGTCCCGCTGGATCAGGTACGCGTTGTCCCGCTCGCCGGGCCCGACCCCCTGGTCGGCAAAGGGGGCCAGGGCGGCGGCGGCGGCCGCCTCCAGCTGGGCTCGGTCGATCGCCGGCCGGTCCGGGCCCCGGCTGCGGGAGTGGCTGGCGGCGGCCTGGCCGGCTCGGCGTCCGAAGACCAGCAGGTCGCTGAGCGAGTTGCCGCCCAGGCGGTTGGCCCCGTGCATGCCGCCGGCCACCTCGCCGGCCGCGTACAGGCCGGCCACCGACGACGCCGCCGTGTCGGGGTCGACCTCGACGCCGCCCATGACGTAGTGGCAGGTGGGCCCGACCTCCATGGGGACCGCGGTGATGTCCACCTCGGCCAGCTCCTTGAACTGGTGGTACATGGAGGGCAGCCGCCGGCGGATGTAGTCGGCGCTGCGCCGGCTGGCGATGTCGAGGTACACCCCCCCGTGCTCGCTGCCCCGGCCCGCCTTGACCTCGGAGTTGATGGCCCGGGCCACCTCGTCGCGGGGCAGCAGCTCGGGGGGCCGGCGGTTGTGGGTCTTGTCGCTGTACCACCGGTCGGCCTCGTCCTCGCCGTCGGCCGTCTCCGCCTTGAAGAACTCGGGGATGTAGTCGAACATGAACCTTCGCCCCTCGGAGTTGCGCAGGACCCCGCCGTCTCCTCGGACCGACTCGGTGACGAGCAGCCCCCGCACCGAGGGCGGCCACACCATCCCGGTCGGGTGGAACTGGACGAACTCCATGTTGACCAGGGTGGCGCCGGCCCGCAGGGCCAGCGAGTGGCCGTCGCCGGTGTACTCCCAGGAGTTGGACGTCACCTTCCAGCTCCGCCCGATGCCGCCGGTGGCCAGGACGACCGCCGGTGCCTCGAAGACCACGAAGCGCCCCGAGTCCCGCCAGTACCCGAACGCCCCGGCCACCTCGCCGACCCCGCCCACCTCGCCGACCCCGCCCACCTGACCGGCCCCGCCCACCTGACCGGCCCCGGCCACCTGACCGGCCCCGGCCACCTGACCGGCCCCGGCCACCTGACCGGCCCCGCCCACCTCGCCGGCCCCGCCCACCTCGCCGGCCCCGACCTTCAGCAGCTCGGTGACCGTGCACTCCATGAAGACGTCGATCCCGAGGGCCACGACCCGCTGCTGGAGGGTCCGGATCATCTCCAGGCCGGTCCGGTCGCCGACGTGGGCCAGCCGGGCGTAGCGGTGACCACCGAAGTCCCGCTGGGAGATGAGCCCGTCGTCGGTGCGGTCGAACAGCGCCCCCCACTGCTCCAGCTCCCACACCCGTTGCGGGGCCTCCCGGGCATGGATCTCGGCCATGCGCCAGTGGTTGAGGAGCTTGCCGCCCCGCATGGTGTCGCGGAAGTGGATCTCCCAGCTGTCCTCGGGGTAGGCGTTGCCCATGGCCGCGGCGATGCCTCCCTCGGCCATGACGGTGTGGGCCTTGCCGAGGAGGCTCTTGCAGATCACCGCGGTGCGGGCCCCGGCCTCGTGGGCGGCGATGGCGGCCCGCAGGCCCGAGCCGCCGGCGCCGACGACCACGACGTCGAAGCGGTGGCTCTCGTAGGGCGTGTCGCCGGAGGTCGTCAAAACAGCCGGGGGTCGGCGATCGTGCCGCCCGCCACCAGCCGGACGTAGAGGTCGGCCACGGCCACGAAGGCCAGGCTGGCCCACGCCAGCTGCATGTGCCTGGCGTTGAGCCGGCTGACCACGCCCCACAGCCAGAAGCGCACCGGGTGGCGGGAGAAGTGCCTCAGCCGGCCGCCGACGATGTGCCGGCAGGAGTGGCACGACAGCGAGTAGAGCCACAGGAGCACGGCATTGACGCCCAGCACCACGGTGCCGAGCCCGGCGTGGCCCCACGCCCCGCCGTGGTCGCGCCACGACACCACGGCGTCGTAGGTGAGGATGGCGTTGAGCACCAGGCCCAGGTAGAAGAAGTACCGGTGGAAGTTCTGCAGGACCAGCGGCCACCGGGTCTCGCCGCTGTAGCGGGCATGGGGCTCGGCCACCGCGCAGGCCGGCGGAGAGCGCCAGAAGGCCCGGTAGTACGCCTTGCGGTAGTAGTAGCACGTCAGGCGGAAGCCGAGGGGGACGACGAGGACGATGACGGCCGGCGAGATGGACCACCACGGCCCGACGACGCCCACGCTGGGCACGCCGTGGAGGGTGCAGGTGGTGGCCAGGCACGGCGAGTAGAACGGCGATATGTAGGGCCGCCAGTAGTAGTCGGCGTTGGCGAAGGCGGCCCACGTCGAGTAGGCCACGAAGGCCGCCAGCACCCCGGCCGACACCGCCGGGTTGACCCACCACCGGTCGGTGCGCAGCGTCCTGGCGGCGATGGCGGCCCGGGGCCCGACATCGGCAGCGATGGCCATGTCCATGTCCGGCTCAGATGGGCATTCGGCGTGGTCCGGCGAAACGGGCGTTGGGGAAAGGGTGGCTCAGTCCACGGTGAGCCGGCTGAGCAGCCCGGCCTTTTTTTCCTCGAAGGTCTCGAAGTCGATGACACCGGCCTCGAACTCCTGGTGAGCCTGCTCCACCAGGGCCAGGAGCTCCTCGGTGCTGGTGTCGTCCCGCACACCCTCGACCGGCGGCGGGCCCTCGGGGGTGGCGGGGCCGTCGGCCCCCCGCTCCAGGCGCCGGTCCCGCTTCGCCGCCGCCTTGGCCTGCTTGTCGCGGGCTCGCTGCATCTTGGAGAAGCTGGTTCGCTGTGTGGCCATGGTCCCCCCAGGGTAACGGCCGGCGCCCGCTCCGCGCGCTCACGCCGGGGGCTGGCGCCACAGGCGCTCGGCCAGCCCCGAGGCCCGGGCGATGGGCCGGCCCACCGCCGCCCGCACGCTCGCCTCGGGGCCCACGATCGTCACCTGGCGGCGGGCCCGGGTCACCGCCGTGTAGAGGAGCTGGCGGGTGAGCACGGCCGACCCGGCCCCGGGCAGGACCAGGACCACCGAGGAGAACTGGGCTCCCTGGGCCTTGTGGACGGTCATGGCGTGGACCGTCTCGGCCGCCCCCAGCCGGCTGGGGCTGAGCTCGGCCAGCTGGCCCCGCCGCTCGAACACCGCCGCCACCGCCCCCCCGCCCCGGGCGCAGACCACCCCGGTGTCGCCGTTGTACAGGGCCAGCTCGTAGTCGTTGCGGGTAACGATCAGGGGGCGCCCGACGTACCACGGGCTGCCCGCGCCGTAGCCGTCGATGGCGGCGGCCAGCCATCCCTCGATCCTGGCCGTCCACGCCCCCACGCCGTGGGGGCCCTCCCGGTGGGCGCACAGCACCCGGCCCTGGCCCAGCTGGGCCAGGGCGTCGCCGGCGTCGCCGGCCGCCGCCGCCGCCCGCAGG
>JBOGGP010000210.1:0-4654 GCA_050744105.1 Acidimicrobiales bacterium | reverse complement strand
AGCGCAGGGCGTTGGTAAGCGACTCCTGCACGATGCGGTAGGCGGCCAGGTCGACGGTGGCGGGCAGAGGCCGTGGCGTGCCCGTCGTGACCACGGCGGTGGCCAGCCCGGCCCGGTTGGCCGCGTCCACCAGCACCCCGACCTGGGCCAGGCCGGGCGCCGGCGACGTGACGGCGGGCTCCTCGGCGCTGCGCAGCACCCCGAGGATGCCCCGCAGCTCCCGGAGCGCCTCCTTGCTGGCTGCCTTGATGGCCACCAGGGCGTCCTTGGCCTGGTCGGGCCTGTCGTCGATGACGTGGGCGGCCACCCCGGCCTGGACGTTGATCGTGGCGATGCTGTGGGCCACCACGTCGTGGAGCTCCCGGGCGATGCGCAGGCGCTCGGCGTCCACCCGCCGGCGGCCTTCCTCCTCCCGGGTCTGCTCGGCCAGCCTGGCCCTCTCCTCCACGCTGGCCACATACGCCCGCCGGTTGGCCACCGCCACCCCGGCGAAGACGACGGCGGCGGCCACGAAGGGGAACACGGTCTCCCCGCCGGTCGAGCACCGCCGGCTGGAACGCGGCGGCCGACGCCTCGAGCGACGCCAGGGTGAGCGCCCCGGCCCACAGCGCCCGGCGCTGGTTGCCGGTGCTGGCCACGGTGTAGAGGGCGACCATGGGCGCCACCGCGGCGGCACCGTCGAAGTAGCCGAGCACGGTGTAGACGACCACGGCCACGAGCGACACCGCCAGGGTGGCCACCGGCGCCCGCCGGCGGGCGGCGAGGACCAGCCCGGCCACCGCCACCAGGGCGAAGGCGGCGGCGCCGGGGCGGGGCAGGATCGGCTGCCCCCTGATCCTGGCGTTGGCCTCACCGGCGGCCCCGGCCACCACCACGGCGGCGAGCACGGCGGCGCCGGCGGCGTCGAAGGCCCACCTCTGGGCCCGCTGCCTCCTGTTGGCCCCCCCGAGCACCCCGGTGCCCACTCCGGGGGCACCGGCCCGGGCGCCGGCGTGCTCCATGGGCCAACGGTAGGACACCGCCGCGCGCATCTCGTCGTCCCCCGGTTGGCCCACCGGGCTACTGCGGCGGGAGCAGGCGGGGCCGGGAGTGCCCCGGAGGGCGCAGCCACAACAGCCACCGCCGGGGTGACGACGTCCGGCGGCAAAGAGCCGATGATCAAGACGCCCACTCCAAACCGGCCAGCTGCCGCACCCGCCGCCGTCCCGACCGCACCGAAAGAGACAGATCATGGCCCGGCTCACCGCACTCGTCCTCCGCCACAAGCTCTTCGTCGTCCTGGCCTGGCTGGCCCTGGCCGTCGCCGGGGTCATGACGGCGGCGACCACCACCTCCCGGCTCTCCGCCGACTTCTCGCTGCCCGGCCAGCCCGGCTACGTCACCGACACCCACATCGCCGCCCTGTACCACAACGGCGGGGGCCAGGAACCCTCCGTGCTCGTGGTCAACCTGCCCGCCGGCACCACCGTCTCCGACCCGGGGGTGGCCCCCGGGCTGGCCGCCACCTTCGCCTCGGCCGGGACGGTCTCTGCCCACGTGAGGGTGGTGGACCAGGCCACCACGGGCGACCCCCACTTCGCCACCGCCGGCGGTCGCACCAGCTTCGCCCTCGTCTTCACGCCCCCGAGCGGCGGGCCCGGAGCGCCCGACCTGACCCCCCGCCTGCAGGCGGCGGCGGCGGCCGCGGCTCCGCCCGGTTGGCACACCCAGGTCACGGGCATGGCCCAGCTGGCCAGCGCGGGTGGCGCCAAGGGGGGCAACGGGGTGGTGACCGAGGCCCTGATCGCCGCCCTCGCCTCGCTGGTCGTGCTGGCCTTCGTCTTCGCCAGCTTCCTCGCCATCGTGCCCCTGGTCATGGCGGCCATCTCCATCATGACGACCTTCCTCCTGGTGCTGGCCCTGACCGAGCTGACCAGCGTCAGCGTCATCGTCGAGTTCCTCATCGCCCTCATCGGCCTGGGCGTGGCCATCGACTACTCGCTGCTGGTGGTCACCCGCTGGCGAGAGCAGCGGGCCACGGGGTCGGACAACATCTCGGCGGTGGGCGAGGCCATGGCCTCGGCCGGCCGGTCCGTGGCATTCTCGGGCCTGACCGTCGCCGTCAGCCTGCTTGCCCTGGTCGTCCTGCCCGTGCCGTTCCTTCGCAACGTCGGTGTGGCCGGCTTCTTCATCCCGCTCGTCTCCATCGCCGTGGCCCTCACCCTGCTACCGGTCATCCTGGCCACCGCCGGGCCCGGCATGGACTGGCCCCGGCTCCGTCACGAGGGCACGGCCAGCCGGCCGTGGACGGCGTGGGCCCGCCTGGTGATGCGCCACCGCAAGGTGGCCGCCCTGGCCGGCGGCGCCGTGCTCGTGGCCCTGGTGGTCCCGCTGGGCTCCATGCGCCTGGGCGAGCCGGCGACCACCGCCCTGTCGCAGTCGGGCCCGGCCCACGACGCCCTGGCCTCGCTCGAGGCCGGCGGGGTGCCCTCGGGGGTGCTCACGCCGATCGAGGTGCTGACCTCGGCCGCCGACGGCGCCCCCCTGGCCGCCCGCCTGGGCCAGGTCCCCGGCGTCGCCGCCGCCCTCTCCCCGGGCTCCCCCGCCTACCGACAGGGGGGCACCGCCCTGGTCGACGTCCTGCCGGTGGCTGAGTCGAGCTCGCCGGCCGGGCGCGCCACCATCGCCGCGCTGCACGCGGCGGTCGCCGGGGACCCGGCAGTGGTCGGCGTCGGCGGTGCCGGGCCGTCGGAGGTCGACTTCATCCACGCCGTCTACGGCAGCTTCCCCCTGATGCTTGCCCTCATCGCCGTGCTGACCTTCGTGCTCCTGGCCCGGGCCTTCCGCTCCCTGGTCCTGGCGGCCAAGGCAGTGCTGTTCAACCTGGCGTCGGTGGGCGCCGCCTTCGGCACCATGGTCCTGGTCTGGCAGCTGGGCTACGGCAGCCGCGCCATCTGGGGCATCCCCGCCACCGGCTCGGTCACGATCTGGGTCCCGGTCATGGTCTTCGCCTTCCTGTTCGGGCTGTCGATGGACTACGAGGTGTTCATCATCACCCGGATGCGCGAGGACTACGACGCCACCGGGTCGACCGAGGCGGCGGTGGTGGGAGGCATCGGCCGGACCGGGCGCCTGGTCACCTCGGCCGCCCTCATCCTGTTCCTCGGCTTCTTCTCCCTGGCCTCGGGCCCCGAGACCGACCTCAAGGTCATGGCCACCGGCCTCGGCGCCGGCATACTCCTCGACGCCCTGGTCGTGCGGTGCCTGCTGGTCCCCGCCCTGGTCGCCGTGCTGGGCCGCTGGAACTGGTGGCTCCCGGCCCGGGCGGCCCGGGTGCTGCGCGTCGCCCCCTCGCCCCTGCCGGCGGCGGCGGCGGGGTCGCCGGCGGCCCTGCCCGAGCCGGTTGCCGCCTGACCGACCGGCCGTGGCCGAATCCGGCGCCCCCGATCGCCAGGTGCTAGGAAGGGCCATGGCCGTCGTCGCTGTCGAGGACGGATCGCTCGTCGTGACCATGGGGGGCGCCGACAAGCTGTGGGCGCTGCGGTCCCGGCTGGAGATCCCCCTCGCCCACGTCACCGGGGCCCGGGCCGATCCTGCCTTCGCCCGGGAGCACAGCCTGGAGGGCCTCAAGCTGGGAGGCGCCCGCATCCCCGGGGTCATAACGGCCGGCACCTTCCACCAGAAGGGGGACAGGGTCTTCTGGGACGTCCACGACCCCGACCGGGTGGTGGTGGTCGAGCTGGCCGACGAGCGCTACGCCCGCCTGGTCGTCGGCGTCGACGACCCGGCCGCGGCGGTCGAGCTCATCGACCGGCACCGGGTGACCGGCACCGGGTGACCGGCACCGGGTGACCGGATGGGCATCCTTCCGGGTGTGGCGCCGGGTTGTGCACTGCGGTACCCCTTATCCGTACCTAAGTGCACAGCCCTACCTCGGTGCACGACAGTGGTCCAGGCCGGGGCCACCCTCCCCCCGGGGCCGGCGGGTCAGGGAGGCGCCGCCGGCGCCGTGACCGGTCGCACGACCACGCCCGCCGCGCTCAGCCGTTGCTTGGCCTGGGCGACGGTCGCCTCGCCGAAGTGGAAGATCGACGCCGCCAGCACGGCGTCGGCCCCCCCGACGGTTGCCCCCTCCACCAGGTGGTCGAGGTTGCCCACCCCCCCGCTCGCCACCACGGGGATGCCCAGCGCGTCGGAGACCCTCCGGGTCAGCTCGAGGTCGAAGCCGTCGCCGGTGCCGTCGCGGTCCATCGAGTTGAGCACCACCTCGCCGGCGCCCCGGCCCTCGCAGGCGACCACCCACTCCAGGGCGTCGATCCCGGTGGGACGGCGCCCCCCGTGGGTGAGCACCTCCCAGCGGCCGGCGCCGCCGGCGCTGGCCGGGCGGCGGCGGACGTCGACGCCCACGACTACGCACTGGGCACCGAAGGTGGCGGAGAGCTCGTCGACCAGGCCCGGCCGCTCGACGGCGGCGGTGTTGACGCTCACCTTGTCGGCCCCGGTGCGCAGCAGGGCGGCGGCGTCGGCCACGGTTCGCACCCCTCCCCCAACGGTGAGCGGGATGAAGACCTCGTCGGCGCAGCGCCGGACCACCTCGATCATCGTCCCCCGGCCGTCCGACGAGGCGGTGATGTCGTAGAAGACCAGCTCGTCGGCGCCCTCGGCGTCGTAGCGG
>JBOGGP010000209.1:0-4676 GCA_050744105.1 Acidimicrobiales bacterium | reverse complement strand
GTCACCGTGATCCTCCTCAAGTAGTGGTGTGGACTTCCTCTTGAGGTTGACGCGGTGACCGTCGCGAGTGGGGGATGGTCCCTCAGCTCACCTGCTCGTACACCACTCGTTGGGACTCAACTGACGAGATCGGCACCAGCCCCAAGCGATGGCTCCTGCGGGCCCGGCTCGACCGAGCCCGGGAGCTCCTGGAGACCACAGACCTCTCTGTCGAAGCGGTGGCCCACCGCACCGGCCACTCGTCCTCAGCGGCGCTGCGGGGCCGCTTTACCACGGCGCTCGGCACTTCGCCCACGGAGTACCGCGGCGCGTTCCGACCGCGCCGCCCTCGGCCAACCGAGCAAGGCACGGGCGCGGGCGAGCCCCAGATACTCACAAGTTAGGCCCTGGCCGGGCCGCTGCCTCCGGTCATCGAGGCGAGGATCTCGACCACCATGTCGAGGGTGGTGCTCGGGTGGAGGAAGGCCAGGCGGGCCACCGTCTCGCCCTCCCAGGTGGTCGGGGTGACGAAGGCGACCTGGTCGGCCAGCAGCCGGGCCGACCACGCCGCGTAGTCGGCCTGCGCCCAGCCCGGGCGGCGGAACAGCACCACGGAGAGCTCGGGGCGGCGCACCAGCTCGAGGTGGGGGGCCGACTCGATCAGGTCGGCGGCGGCGCCGGCCAGGGACAGCACCGCCTCTATGGCGTCGCGGTAGGCGCCGGTGCCGTGCACGGCCAGGGAAAACCACAGGGGCAGGCCCCGGGCCCGCCGGGTCAGGTGGAAGGCGTAGTCGCTCGGGTTCCACTCGTCGGGGGCACCGGTGTGGATCACGTCGAGGTAGGCGGCGTCCTGGGTGTGCACGGCCCGGGCCAGCTGCGGGTGGCGGTAGAGCAGGGCGGCGCAGTCGAAGGGGGCGAAGAGCCACTTGTGGGGGTCGATCACGAACGAGTCGGCCATCTCGATCCCGGCGAAGCGGTACCGGGCCGAGGGGGCGAAGAGGGCGCCGCCGCCGTAGGCCCCGTCGACGTGGAGCCACATGCCGTGGTCGGCACAAACCTCGCCGATCCCGTCGAGGGCGTCGACGATCCCGGCGTTGGTGGTCCCGGCGGTGGCCACGGTGGCGACGACGCTGGAGGGGTCGGCGTCGTCGTCGAGGGCGGCCCGCAGCGCCGGCCCGGTCAGGCGGTCGCCGGCGGTGGGCACCACGAGGGGTTGCATCCCGAGGAGGTGGAGGGCCCTGGCCACCGAGGAGTGCGACTGGTCGCCCACGGCCACCCGGGCCGCCCCCGCCCGACCCGCCCCCCGGCGTTGCCGGGCCACGTCCCTCGCCACGGCGAGGGCAGAGAGGTTGGCCGCCGAGCCCCCCGACACGAAGCAGCCCCCGGCCGAGGCTGGCAGGCCGGCGAGGTCGGCGAGCAGGCGCAGGGCTTGGTTTTCGGCGGCAACCGGGCCGGCTGCTTCGAGCCAGGAGGTGGCCTGCAGCGACGAGGCGGAGACCACCATGTCGAACAGGAGCGAGGCCTTGGTCGGCGCCGCCGGGATGAACGACAAGAACCGGGGGCTGTCGCAGGATATGACCGCCGTTGCCAGGTGCTCGGCGAAGATGGCCAGGACCCGGGCGGCGTCGGTGCCCTCCTCGTTGAGCAGGCCGTCCAGGGCACGTTCCAGGTTTTCCTTTTCCCCGGGATGGTCGAGCGGGACGGGGTCACGTAGCCGCGTCCGGCAGTACTCGAAGATCAGATCCTCGAGCTGGTGGTCGGGGCTGAACATCCCGACAACAATGTCAGGTGATGCGACTGGGAAACATGTACGGACCCGACGCCACGTTCCTCGGCGTACCCGCGGCCGACCCCGACGACCAGGAGAGCTGGCGGGGGGCGGCGGCCGCCATCGTGGGGGCGCCTTTCGACGGGGGGACGTCGCACCGCCCCGGGTGCCGTTTCGGCCCGCAGGCCATCCGGGTGGGCGACTACCTGCCCCACGACGGTCGCCGGCCGCACCTGGCCCTCGGCGTCGACCCCCTGGCGGAGCTGGGGGTGGTCGACCTGGGGGACGTCGAGATGGTCCCGGGGGCCACCGAGGCCGCCCTGGCCCGCCTGGAGGCCGCCGTGGGCCTGGTGGCCGCCGCCGGGGTCCTGCCCGTCGTCCTCGGCGGTGACCACACCATCGCCCTGCCCGACGCCCGGGCGGTGGCCGCCCACGTCGGCTGGGGCCGGGTCTCGGTGGTCCACTTCGACGCCCACGCCGACACCGGCGACACCCAGCGGGGCTCGCTGTACGGCCACGGGACGCCGATGCGCCGGCTGATCGAGTCGGGGGCGGTGCGTGGGGACCGCTTCCTGCAGCTGGGCCTGCGCGGCTACTGGCCCGACCCCGGCACGCTCGACTGGATGGCCGGCCAGGGGATGCGCAGCTTCGAGATGGCAGAGGTGGTGGACCGGGGCCTCGGCGAATGCCTGTCGGAGGCCTTCGCCACCGCCGTCGACGACTGCGACGGCGTGTGGCTGTCGGTCGACGTCGACGTGGTCGATCCCGGGTCGGCGCCGGGCACCGGTACTCCCGAGCCGGGCGGGCTGAGCAGCCGCCAGCTCCTCGACGCCGTGCGCCGGGCCGGCATGGAGCTGCCCCTGGCCGGCATGGAGGTGGTGGAGGTCTCGCCTCCCTACGACCACGCCGAGATCACCTCCTACCTGGCCAACCGGATCGTCCTCGAGGCGCTGGCCGGTGTGGCCTGGCGCCGGCGCCGGGCCGCGGGCGGGAGCGACGGCCAGCCCGGGGAGCTGTCCCGGCGGCCCGAGGCCCCGCTGCTCGACGGCCGTGCCCACCGCGGCGGCGAGGGCCGGATCGTGGGCCGGATCGAGGGCCCCGCCCCGGGAGGCGGCCAGCCGGGAGGCTAACCTGCCCGGGCGTGGAGAGCAGTCCCCGCCTGGCCCGGGTCGCCGCGGCACCGCCCGGTGCGCCGGCGGCGGGGCGCGCCCAGGACGGCGGCGGGGGGGCGTCGAGGGGGGCCATCGAGCACCACTACGACGTGGGGGCGGATTTTTACCGGCTGTGGCTCGACCGGCGGATGGTCTACTCCTGCGCCTGGCCCGAGGGCCCCGACGGCTCCCTGTGGAGCACCGGCCCCGACGGCGACGGCCTCGGTGACGACGGCCTCGGTGACGACGAAGCGGGCCGGGACCTGGAGGCGGCCCAGACGGCCAAGCTGGCCTGGCACGCCGTCGCCTCGGGGGGGGCGGGGGCCCGGCGGGTCCTCGACGTCGGCTGCGGGTGGGGATCGCTGATGGGCTACCTGGTCGACGAGGCCGGCACCGCGCACGTGACCGGCCTGACCCTCAGCCGGGACCAGGCGGCGGTGGTGGCGGCGCTGGGTGACCCCCGCATCGAGGTGCGCCTGGAGGACTGGCGGGACCACCGGCCGGACACCGCCTACGACGCCATCGTCTCCATCGGTGCCTTCGAGCACTTCGCCCGCCACGACCTGTCCGACGCCGCCCGGGCCGGCGTCTACCGGGGCTTCTTCGAGCGCGCCGCCCGATGGCTCCCCGCCGGCGGGCGCCTCTCGCTGCAGACCATCGCCTACGACGACTACCAGGCCGGCGCCGGCCCGGTGTCGTCGTTCTTCGCCGAGGACATCTTTCCCGAGTCGGGCCTGCCCTACCTCGGCGACGTCGTGGCCGCCTCCGACCCGTGGTGGCGCACGGTGGCCCTGCGGGCCGATCCGGCCCACTACAGCTGGACCCTGGCCCGGTGGCAGGGCCGGCTGGAGGCCAACCGGGACAGGGCCGTCGAGCTGGTCGGACGGGAGACCTACCGCCGTTACCTGCGCTACCTGCGGGTGTCCCGGGCCATGTTCGACCGCCGGGTGGCGACGCTGTACCGGGTGGTGCTCGAGCGCCGGGCTCGCCCCCGCATGTCGGGAGCCGGCCGGTGAGCGTGCTGCCCGGGGCCGCCTTCGCCCTGTCCGAGGCCCTCAGCGCGTCGGCCGAGGCGCTGCTCGACCGCCACCTGGCCCGCAGCAGGGAGTGGTTTCCCCACGAGATGGTCCCCTGGGGCCTGGGGCGGGACTTCGACTGGACCGAGGGGGCCTCCGCCGAGCCGGCGCCGGCCGCCCGGCTGCCCGAGGGGGTGCGCAGCGCCCTGTGGGTCAACCTGCTGACCGAGGACAACCTGCCGTCGTACTTCCACGTCATCTCCCAGGCCTTCGGCGACGAGTCGGCGCTCGGGGAGTGGGGGCGGCGCTGGGCGGCCGAGGAGCAGCGCCACTCGACGGTGATCCGGGACTGGGTCTGCGTCACCCGCCAGCTCGACCTGCGGGCTCTGGAGCGGGCCCGCATGAAGCAGGTCAGCGCCGGGTTCCGGGTGGGCAGCCACTTCCACGACATGCACGACGGCTTCGTGTACCTGACCCTCCAGGAGCTGGCCACCCGCATCGCCCACCACAACACCGGCCAGCTCGTCGACGACCGCGCCGGCTCGGCGATCATGACCAGGGTGGCCTCGGACGAGAACCTCCACTTCCTCTTTTACCGCGGCCTGGTCGAGGCGGCCCTGGAGGAGTTTCCCTCCGAGGTGGTGATGGCCATCGACCGCCAGGTCTGCGGGTTCGAGATGCCCGGGGCCGAGATCGAGGGTTTTGCCGCCCGCGCCGCGGCCATCGCCGCCGCCGGCATCTACGACTTCAGGGTCCACCACG